>JAKAGN010000539.1 GCA_021815525.1 Deltaproteobacteria bacterium | reverse complement strand
TATGCACGGTGCGCGTTGCTGCGCAACGCGCCCCGCAGTTTTCCAGGGCTTCGCATTCGGCCGCCCAAAGCCTGATGGGTTGGAAAACGTGGACTCCGTGCGGGTCGGTCAACGCCTTGATGCTCTATTTTTGAATGCAACTTGGTAATACGTGACGTTTTGAGGAAGGGGGGAACATGGGGAAGTTTTCCAGGGGCGCGGCGCTGCTTCTCGGGGCCGTGCTCCTTTTTTCCGGGGTATTGAAGGCCGCGGACCTTTCGGCCTTCATACGTGAGTTTGCGGCCTACGGCATCGTGACGCAACCCTTGGCGGCGGCGCTTTCCGCGTGGGCGCTGGTCGGCTTCGAGTGCGCCCTGGGCGCGGCGCTCCTGCTGGGGTACCGGCCGCGGCTGGTGCTTTCGGCCACCTGCGGCCTTTTCGTCCTCTTTCTGGGCGCGCTCCTTTGGGCCTGGCACGCGGGCACCACTGCGGACTGCGGCTGCTTCGGGGCCCTCGTCAAGCGAAGCCCCGCCCAGGCGTTCGCGGAGGACGTCGTCCTTCTGGCGCTATCCCTGTTCGCGCTGGCGGGCGCTTGGGCAAGGCCGGCCCAGGGCCGCTTTCCGCGCCTTTTCCTCACGGTTGCGGCGGGGCTCGCTGGCCTTTTGCTGCCGCTCGCCCTGGGCTTTTCGCCCGCCAAGGCCATAGCCCCGCCCCCGCCCGGGACGGCGCTGCCGGCGCTCACCCTTGCCGGGCCCAACGCCCCGGATTTTTCTAAGGGCGACTGGCTTCTCTTCGTCATGGACACCTCCTGCGAGCACTGCCGCAACGACGTGCCGGCCGTGAACGAGATAGCCCGCGAGCCCGGCGCGCCCAAGGTGGTGGCCCTGTGCGCCAACGAGAACGGCGACGTGGCCGCGTTCGTGTCCATGTTCCAGCCGCCCTTTTCGCTCTTTTCGATTCCCCGGGCCGAGTTTTCGGCGCTTCTGGGCTCCGCGCCCTCGACGCCCCGGTATCTTCTGGTCAAAAGCGGCCGCATCGTGAAGACCTGGGACGGCCGCGCACCGGCGCTTTCCGAGCTTTCGGCCGCGCCCGCCGGGGCTTAGGCCGTGGCCCGGGTCATCCTCCTGACCGCGCCTCATCCGGCGGCGGCCCGCTACGGGATGCTGGCCGGCGCGGGCTCGAACCTGCCGTCCCTGGGGCTTCTTTCCCTGGCCGCGGTGTGCCGCCGCGCCGGGCAGCAAGTGGCGCTTGCGGACGCGGTGGCCGAGGACCTCGATACCGGGCAGGTCCTCTCTCGCGTCTTGGCCTTCCGGCCGGACGTGGCCGGGATTTCCATCCCGAGCCCCGCGCTTTTCCGGGCCGCGGCCCTGGCGGAAAAGATTAGGGAGCGATTACCCGGCGTCTTCCTGGTGGCGGGCGGCCCCCACGCGACGGCGCTCCCGGAGGCCTTTCTGTCGGATTTTTCCGCCTTCGACGCCGCGGTCCTGGGGGAGGGGGAGGCCGCGTTTCCGCATCTCGTGGAGGCGCTGGCGGCCGGGCGGCCGCTTTCGGAGGTCCCGGGCCTCGCCTTCCGGGAAAACGGCTTTGTTAAGCGCTCCGCCCCCCGGCCCTTCATGGAAAACCTCGACGATCTCCCCTTCCCGGCCTGGGACCTCCTGCCGGGCTTTCCCGGGGCCTTTCGCCCCGCCGCGCTCAACTTCCGGGCGCTTCCGGCCGCCCACTGGGTCTCGTCCAGGGGCTGCGCCGGGCGCTGCTCCTTCTGCGACCGCTCGGTTTTCGGAGGCTCGCCCCGCTTCCACTCGGCCGATTACATGGTGGAGATCGCGGAGACGCTGGCGCTGCGGCACGGGGTGAGGGAGCTTGCCTTCGAGGACGACCAGTTTCCGGCCGATCCCGCCAGGGTCGCGGCCTTCTGCGAAAGGCTCCTGGCGCGCCGGATACGGCTCTTCTGGTCCGCCAACGCGCGGGCCGCGGCGGTGAACGATCCGGCGCTCCTTACGCTCATGCGCCGGGCCGGGTGCCGCAGGCTGTCCTTCGGAATAGAGTCCGCGGACGAGGGGGTGCTGGCGGCCGCCCGCAAGGGGGTTTCGCCGGCGCTGGCGGAGCGGGCCGTGCTTCTTACCCGCAAGGCCGGCATGGAGGCCAAGGGCTTTTTCATCCTGGGGCTTCCGGGAGAGACGCAGGAGAGCATCCGGCGCACCATCGCCCTTGCCGAAAGCCTGCCGCTATCCGACGTCTCGGTCTTTTTCGCCACGCCATTTCCGGGAACCGCCCTATACGATCCCGCGGCGCACCCCGACTTTTCCGCCATGAACCTCTTGACGCCCCACCCCTTCCCGGGAGGCCCCGGCGCGGACGCGCTCCGCCAGGCCCAGAGGCTTTTTGCCCGCTCCTTCTACCTGCGGCCGCGGGTCATCCTCGCCCACGCCATGCGGGCGGCCCGCCGCCCGGAGACCCTCCCGCCCCTACTGGCGGCCCTCCGCGACTTCCTGCGCTTCTCGGTCCCCAAGAGACGGTGAGATCCCCGTCTCCCCACACTCTCTTTCAAAAGCGCCTCCGGCGGCCGGGGAGACTACGTCCCCCCGGACCCCCGATATTAT
>JAKAGN010000538.1 GCA_021815525.1 Deltaproteobacteria bacterium | reverse complement strand
CCCCCGGCGCCACGAAAAGCCCCGGCCCGCCGGCCTTGCCCGGAGCAGCCTCATAGACCAGGGCGCCAGCGCCCACGTGAAAGATGGCGTTGCCGCAGCCCAGCACCAAAGCCCCCGCAAGGGGATGAAGGGCCGCGGCCAATACGCCCAGGCCGCTTGCGAGCACCCCGGCCGCCGCGCCAGGGGCATAGGAGGCCCGCCGGTCAAGGAGCCATCCCCAGAAGGGCTGGCTTAAAAACGCCGTCAGGTTGTAAATGATCACCAGGAGATAGTACCTGTGGTTGGTCAGGCCCCAGAGGGAAGGGAGGGTGACGACCGCAAGGGCGCAGGCGAAATCCACCACGAAATGCGCCGCACCGCACAGGGCAAGGCACGGGGCCAGACGGATGGATTTTGCTCCGGAACTCCGGCGGGAAACGCTTGTCATGAACGCCCCCTGGCCTCATACGTTTTCATGGCGATGATATTATACAACTCAGAACCGATTTCAATCTTCAGCCGCAAAGGAGCGGTATTATTTCCGGCGGCCGTCGCGGGTCGAAAGGAGTGATCGGAAAAAAAGCAAAAAGAGGTTTCCGAACTTGTAGAAGCCCTCGTGGAGAAGGTTGAAGCGGCTGCCGCGCATGTCGAAGCAGGAGACCGGGACCTCGGTGATTTTAAGGCCGTCGCGGGTGGCCAGGTGCACCATCCGCACCACGTAGAAGGTCTTGGGATCCACGAAAGGAAGGTAGCGCCGGGCCGAGGAGGTGCGGTAGCCCTTGGCGGCGATGGAGTAGTCGTGGAAGGAGATTCCCAAAAGAAGCCGCGCCAGCACTATGAATAAGTTGGAGACGCTTTTCCGTAGCCACGGCCGTTTCTGGTCCCCCATTATCTTGGAGCCGATGACGATGTCGTTGGTGTCGAGGAGCCTCACCGCGGAGGCGATGAACCTAAGATCGATGGAAAGGTCCATGTCCACGGTGACGATCTTTTCATGGCGCGCCCGCCGCACGCCTTCCGCGAAGGCGCTTCCCACCTCCTTTTCGTCCAGGTGAAAGAAGGAAAGCCGCGGGTCCTCGGCGCAAAGCTCCGCGAGGATTTCGGGCGAGCGGTCGGTGGAGCCGTTCTCCCCGATTATGATCTCGAAGGGGGTGAGGCCGCTTTCCTCCAGGTGCTCCACGAGCCGGGCCAGGTTTTGGGCGATTATGGCCTCCTCGTTGAACACGGGGCAGAAAATGGTGAGCCCGCCTTGACAGGACCGCACTTACTCCTCCTTCCCCAAGCGCGCCGGGGGCTTCAGAACGAAACGAGGCACGCCACGGTGCGCGGCGGAAAACCTGGGCCCTCCGGGACCGGGACGCCCGCGAAGGCCGCGAAGACCGCGGCCGGGCTTTTTTCCACGAGGCTTATGGAAAGCCGCGCGGCCAATATCCTCTCCGGCGGCGCGCCCGGCCCCGAAAGCGCCGGGACGTCCGGCGCGCAGGCATCGGTTTCGCCCTTTTCGGCGAGATCGCCCACAAGAGCCCGGATCGCGCGGGTTTCGTCCCCGCCGGGAAAAGCCGGGAGGGAAAAATCCCACACTCCGCGGACGGCATCGGCGTGGCTTTCCTGGACCAGTTCCCAGGCCTCGAGGCTTGGGGTCACGAAAATCGCGGCCGAAAGCGGGGCGCGCAGGAATAAGCGGCTCCAGAACCTAAGCCGCGCCGGGACTCGGTAATTCACCGCCTCCAAGGGGACTCCCACGGGCGGCCGCCAGGGGATCTGCGCGCCGGGCTCGCCCTCAAGGCGGCTGAACAAGGCCGCCTCCTTTTCCCGGACGGCCGCGAGCGCCAGCGCCGCCTCGTACTGGGAAAAATCCAGATCCCGGGCCGCGCAGAGGAAAATCTCGGCGGAAAGGTCCAGCCCCGGCGCGGGGTGATCCCCGGCCAGGATTTCGCGGCGGATCATGCTGGGGCTCGTCTCGTCGGTGTAGGGGACGCGCCCGGCAAGGGCCTCGGCAAGGGCGGCGTCGGATGTGAGCCCCTGGCTCACGGCGTTCCGGGAGTCCCGCAGCGCACCCTTAAGCGCCGCCTTTTTCGCGGCGTCCCCGGGGGGGAAGGCGAGCTTTAGCGCCCCGTCGCGTTCAAGCGTTTTCAAGGCGCCCAGGGCCGGGGAGTCGAGGTCCGTGGGCATGAGGATGGTGACCGGGCCGAAGACAGGCGAAAGGAGGCGGGCCGTGTCTGCCGCGATATAGGTGTGGGGGAAGTAAAGCGCGACGTTATCCGTCATCGTTTAAGCTCTTTCGGGGGATTTCATCGTTGCTTCCAAGCGTTCAATTTTTGAACGGTATCATTCCAACATGCCGTAAAAGCAAGTTTTCCGGGCGGCGAAAACGTCGGATGAACCCGCGCTTCGCGCTGAACCATCTGACCTACGGAAGCCGGCCGGCCTACCCTATTGCCCCTCTTCCGCGCCCCAATAGTCGAGCGTTGGAATGCGAAGCCCTCCAAAACCGGGCGGAGCGTTGCGCAGCAACGCGGAGCCATTATCGGGGGTCCGGGGGCGGGCCATTTTCATGCTTTGGGCCCCCGGGCCTTTTGGAAAGGGGGGAGGGGGTGCGGGGGAGGG
>JAKAGN010000537.1 GCA_021815525.1 Deltaproteobacteria bacterium | reverse complement strand
GGGGTACTTCGGGCAGGAGTACTTCATCGGCATCGTGGGCCAGCACATCATAAAAAACCTGCGGGACGCTATGTACGCCCGCGTCATGGCGCTCGACCTCTCCTTTTTCCAGGGCGAGCGCACCGGCGGGCTCATGAGCCGGGTCACCTTCGACACCAACATGGTCCGCGACATGGTGTCGCGCTCCGTTACGGGCATGGTGCGGGACTTCTTCACGGTTCTCGGCCTTATCGGCGTCATCTTCTACCGGGACTGGCGGCTCGCCCTCTACGCGGTGGTGATACTCCCGGTCGCCTATTACCCCGTCATGTACTTCGGGGACGCGGTGAGGCGCGCCAGCGGCAAGGTCCAAGCCGCCATGGAGGACATGAGCGCCCTTCTCCAGGAGACCTTCGCGGGGGTCAAGATCGTGAAGGCCTTCTCGGCCGAGGCCCACGAGACCCGGCGCTTCCAGGGCAGGACCGGCCGCTACCTTAAGCTCCAGCTCAAGAACGTGGTGGCCCAGTCGCTTTCCTCGCCCATCATGGAGGTTCTGGCGGGCGCGGGCATCGCGCTCGTCGTGTGGTACGGCGGCTACCAGGTGGTCACGGGCGAGTCCACGCCCGGCACCTTCTTCTCCTTCATGGCCGCGGTTTTGATGCTCTACGACCCGGTCCGCAAGCTGTCCTACACCATGAACGCGGTGCAGGAGGGGCTCGCGGCCACCGACCGCATCTACGACCTGCTGGAAACCGAGACCCGGGTCAAGGAAAGGCCGGATGCCGTGGAACTGGCAGCCGGGGCCCACACGGTCTCCTTCGAGAACGTGGGCTTTTCCTACGACGGGAACGAAGCGGTCCTTGCGGGCATAACGTTTTCGGTGAAGCCGGGCGAGGTTACGGCCATTGTCGGGGCCAGCGGCGGCGGCAAGACGACGCTGGTGAACCTCATCCCCCGCTTCTTCGACGTCACCGGGGGCGCGGTCAAGGTGGACGGTATCGACGTCCGGGACCTCACCCTGGCGTCGCTCCGGAAGCGGATCGCCATCGTGACCCAGGAGCCCATCCTCTTCAACGACACGGTGCGGGCCAACATCGCCTACGGAAGGCCCGATGCCCCGATGGAGGAGATCGAGGCCGCGGCGAAGGCGGCCTTCGCCCACGACTTCGTGACGGCCTTTCCGGCCGGCTACGACTCGGTCATCGGGGAGCTGGGAAGCAGGCTTTCCGGGGGCGAGAAGCAGCGCCTGGCCATCGCCCGGGCCTTGCTAACCGACGCGCCCATCCTCATCCTGGACGAGGCCACGGCAAGCCTCGACACCCAAAGCGAGCGGCTGGTGCAAAAGGCCCTGGATAACCTCATGGCCGGCCGCACGGTGTTCGTGATCGCCCATAGGCTTTCCACCATCCGCCACGCGGACCGGATACTGGTCGTCGCGGGCGGCCGCATCGTGGAGCGGGGCGCCCACGAGGAGCTTCTCGAAAAGGGCGGAGTTTACAGGAAGCTTCACTCCATGCAGTTCACCGAGGACGAACAATGAGCGCTGGCCCCCCCTTTCTTTCCGTGGTGATCCCGGCCTACAACGAGGAGGACCGGATCGTGGCGGCCCTCGACAATACCTTGGCCTATCTCGCGTCCCGCGACTACGAAAGCGAAATCCTCGTGGTGAGCGACGGAAGCGGCGACCGCACGGTTTCCGTGGCGCTGTCCTACGGGAGCCGCGGGCGGGCCGCGGTTTCGGCCCTGGAGTACTTTCCCAACCGGGGCAAGGGCTACGCCGTGCGGTACGGAATGCTGCGGGCCCTTGGCGACCGCGTTCTTTTCATGGACGCCGACTACGCGGTGCCCATAGAGGACGTGGAAAAGGCCCACGCCCTTCTTGACGCGGGAAACGACGTCGCGGTGGGCTCGCGGGCGCTCCGCGGCTCGCGGGTGCTTTCGGTCCAGAACCTTCCGAGGCGGCTCTCGGCGCGGCTCTACACCCTGGTCCAGAACGCCTACCTTGGAATAAGCTACCCGGACACCCAGTGCGGCTTCAAGATGTTCACCCAAAAGGCCGCCCGGGAGCTTTTCTCCCGCCAGAAGCTTACCAGCGTCATCTTCGACGCCGAGATACTCTGGCTCGCAAAAAATCTTGGCTTCAAGGCGGCCCAGTTTCCGGTGACCTGGACCCACGTGGAAAACTCCCGCATCCAGTACGACTCCCTCAAAAAATCCCTCTTCGTTTTCGAGGAGCTTTTCCGCATTCGCGGGCTCCATCGTAATCATTAATATCTTCAGACTATTATATTCCAAGCGTTCATAATTTGAACGTTCAATTTTTGAACGTTCAAATTATGAACGCTTCCAACACCAAGAAATTATACATTTTTAGCTCATCATGAAACATCCGTGCCTTGCCCGCTCTCCACGCAGTCCACTTTTTCCAGCTTTCCAGGCTTCGGGCGGTAAGATGCGAAGTCCAAATCCTGTTTTCCCAACTTGCCAGACGCCGGGCGGAGGGATGCGAAGCCCTCCAAATCCTGCTCCGTGTGTGCTGCGCACACACGGAGCCATTATCGGGGGTCCGGGGGGACGTAGTCTCCCCGGCCGCCGGAGGCGCTTTTGCTTTTCTTTTGGGAAAGGG
>JAKAGN010000536.1 GCA_021815525.1 Deltaproteobacteria bacterium | reverse complement strand
TGCGCTGGGCGCGTTGCTGCGCAATGCGCCCAGCAAGCCTTGGGCTTCGCATTCCAGCCCCCGGAGCAAGCTCGCGTGTAGTCGGGTTTTTCAGCCTAAATATCGACAGGTTGTAAACGAAGCGTTCAAAATATGAACGTTCAAACTTCACGCTTACATATAACGCCCAAGATCGCGTTTTATCCAGGCTGACAGGAGCGCCATGAAAACCGTGACCGTGAAGGGTGGGGACAGGACCTCCCGGATCCTGGTGGGCGAGAGCCTTGCGAATCTGGCGCGATACTGCCCGGCTAACTCCGTCATCGTGACGGACGAGCGGGTGGGCGGCCTTTACGGAAGCATATTTCCGCCCTTTCCAGTGATAACGATCGGGCAGGGCGAGGAAGAAAAGACCGTAAGGACCGTGGAGAGCATCTGGGAGCGGCTCCTGGACTTGGGCGCGGACAGATCGTCGTTCCTCGTGGGGATCGGCGGCGGCATCGTGTGCGACGTCACAGGCTTCGCGGCCTCCACCTTCATGCGGGGCCTCCCCTTCGGCTTCGCAGCCTCCACGCTCCTTGCCCAGGTGGACGCCTCGGTGGGCGGCAAGAACGGCGTCAACTTCAAGGGTTACAAGAACATGGCGGGCGTCTTCGCCCAGCCCGAGTTCGTGATCTGCGACCCGGCTCTTTTGAACACCCTGCCGCCAGAAGAGATCCAAAACGGCATGGCCGAGATCGTGAAGCACGGGGCCATATCTGACGCGGATTACTTCCGCTTCATCGAGGAAAACGCGGATAAGGCCCTCGATCTTGACCCGGATGTCATCGAGAGCCTGGTCGGCCGCTCGGTGGAGATCAAGGCCGCGGTGGTCACGGCCGACGAGCGCGAGGCCGGGGAGCGCAGGAAGCTCAACTTCGGCCACACCATAGGGCACGCCTTCGAGAAGGTATTGAAGGTCTCCCACGGCCGGGCGGTTTCGGCGGGCATGGCGGCCGCGGCGGCCCTTTCCGTGCGGCGGGGGCTTATCCCGCCGGAGGAAGCCGCGCGCCTGCCCTGCCTCCTGGAGCGCCTGGGCCTCCCGGTGGCCTTTTCCGCCGAGCCCGGAAGCATAGAAGACGCCCTCGCCAAGGACAAGAAAAAGGAGGGCGGCGTAATCCACCTGGTGCTCCTGGAAGCCATCGGCCGCGCCCGCATCGAAGCCGTCCCGGTTTCGGAGCTTTCCGCCGAGATCGCCGCCCTGGGCCTTTTTTAACAGGCTGTCGAAAAACGCGAACTGCTGCGTTGCCGCTCAAAGCCAATTTCGCTTACGTACGAAAAGTACGCGCGCTCATTGGCCTTTCGCGCGCCTTGCATTTCATCGTTTTTCATCAGCCTGTTCAATTCGAGTTTTTCGGCAGGCCGCCAAGGCCGTTTCGCTTATTCCCGCGCTGTCCGTTTCCCCGGCTTGACCGGCGGCCCGGCAGGCGTTATACCCTGCATCCGGCCCTTGGCCTTGATAAAAATTCATTCATTTCAACATGTGTTGGAGCAGACATGCGAATTTTCCAGTATCCGTCCGAGGCCGCGCGGAAAAAGCTCGACGCCATAGCCCGGCGCGGCGTGGCCTTCAAGTCCGCCGACGTAAAAGCCGTGACCCGTATTCTCGAGGACGTGAGGAAGGGGGGCGATGGCGCCCTTCTCCGCTACGCCAGGCGCTTCGACTGCGAAAGCCTCGACTCCTGCGGGCTTGCCGCAACCGAAGCCGAGTTCGACGCGGCCGAGAAGTCCCTTACGCCCGAGTTCGCCGCAGCCATGCGCCGCGCGGCGGAGAACATCCGCGCCTTTCACCGGCTCCAGGCCCCCCGGTCCTTCGTGACCACCGGGCGGCCGGGGACGGTCCTGGGGCAGATGGTCCACCCCGTGGACCGCGCCGGTGTCTACGTGCCGGGCGGCCGGGGCGGCAAGACGCCGCTGGTGTCCTCGGTCCTCATGGGGGCCATACCCGCCAAGATCGCGGGCGTCGGGCGGGTGGTGGTGGCCACGCCCCCGCGCCAGGACGGCAGCGTGCACCCCTTTCTCCTGGCCGCGGCCCGCGAGGCCGGCGTGGACGCCGTCTACAAGATGGGCTCGGCCTGGGCGGTTGCCGCGCTCGCATACGGCACCGAGACCGTCCCCAGGGTGGACGTCATCGTGGGGCCCGGCAACATATTCGTCACCATCGCCAAGAAGCTGGTGGCCGGAACCGTGGGGATAGACATGATCGCGGGCCCCAGCGAGGTCCTGATAATAGCCGACGGCTCCGCCGACCCCCGCCACGTGGCCGCCGACCTCCTCTCCCAGGCCGAGCACGACCCCCTTGCCGCCTCGATCCTGGTCACCACCAAGCGCGGGCTCGCCCTGGCCGCCCGCAAGGCCCTTTTTGAGCGGATCGAAAGCCTCCCGCGCCGCGACATCGCGGCCGAGTCCATAAGGAAGAACGGCGCGGCATTCGTGGTGCCGGACCTGGACACCGCCGCGGCGCTGGCCAACGCCGCGGCCCCCGAGCACCTGGAGCTTCTGGTTGCCGAGCCCTTCGCCCTTTTTCCCAAGATCCGCCACGCCGGGGCCATGTTCCTGGGCCCCTACACCCCGGAGCCCGTGGGCGATTAT
>JAKAGN010000535.1 GCA_021815525.1 Deltaproteobacteria bacterium | reverse complement strand
TTTCTGTTCGGTTCGATTCCGAAGCCGGTCTTACCTATTACGTTGATATAGCTTGCAAAATCCACCCGGCGCGCGGCAAGGCCGTAAGGCTGACCCGTGAAAATCAAATGGGGTTTGACAATAACGCCCCGCGGTCGCTAAATTTCCCATCATGGCCGCCCTCCGGAAAACCCGCGCGGGGCGACTTTGGCCCGTCGCCGCCGCCCTCGCGCTCCTCCTCCTTCCGGTCCCCGCCTTTCCCGGGCCGGGGGGGCTTTCCGCCGACGTCTCCTTTTTCGCCTCCCTCGCCGACCGCTCCACAGGAACGGAAGGCTGCCGCCGCGCCGCCGGCTTCATACGGGAACGCTTCCAAAGCCTCGGCCTTTCGGACGTGGGCTCCATGCGCATCCTCGTGCCGCTCATCTCCTTCGGGGAGGCCTCCATCACCGTTTCCGGCCGCTCCGCGCCCATCCAATTCCTGGATGCCTCCTCCCCATCCCCCCCGGCCACCGGGCCTTCTGGAATCTCGGGGCCGGTCATCTGGGCCGGCAGCGGAAAGCCCGCCGACTTCAACGGCAAGCCCGTGGCGGGCTCCATCGTGCTCATGGACCTCGACTCCGGCAAGAACTGGCAGACGGCCTTCGACCTTAAGGCCGCGGCCCTGATTTACGTGGCCACGGGCCCCTCCCACCGCGGGCTTTTCGAGGACAAGCACGAGACCGCCCCGATCCGCTTTCCCCGCTTCTTCCTCACGCGGGAAGAGGCGGAGGCCGTCTTTCCCGGCTTCCGGAGCGCGGGGGGCGTGCTCGCGCGGGCCACGGTGAAGGCCCAAGCCGCTTGGCGGGAGGCCCCGGCGGAGAACGTCTTCGCCCTGATCCCGGGAACGGACCCGGAAAAAAAAGACGAGCTGGTCGTCCTGGAGGCGTTCTACGACTCAAGCGCGCGCGTGCCCGGGCTCGCCCCCGGCGCCGACGAGTCCCTCTCCGCCGCCACCCTCCTTTTCATGGCCGAAAGCCTGGCGAAAAACCCTCCGGCCCGCCCGGTGCTCCTCCTGGCCACGGCGGGCCACGCCCAGTCGCTCTTCGGGGTCCGGGAGGCGGTCTCCGCCCTGCGGGCCCGCTCCAAGGCGTTCAAGGAGGAGGAAGTCCGCTTAAAGGCCATGCGGGAGCAGGCGCGCCGGCTCGAACGGATGGCGGCGGAAACGCGTCTTCCGGCGCTTCCGGAAAAGCCGGAGGACCGCGCCCTTCTCTTCCGGGCCCTTGCGGGAGCCCTTTCGGATGGCGCTTCCCCCCGGCCGGAGGCGGCCCGGCGCCTGCTTTTAAAGGGCGAGCTGAAAGGCCTCTCTCCGGAGGAATCGCTCCTCGTGGCCGGCCTCCTTCCCATCATCGGCAAAAGGGCCGCCGGCGATGAGGCTTACGCGTCGGAGCACCTGGCCGCCCTCAAGAGCGCCAAGGCCTTCAGGGGGATCGCGGAGGACCGCCAGGTGGAAGCCTTCGTGTCCCTCCACCTTTCCAGCCACGGGGCCGGGCTCGGCACCATGAACTACGGATTCCTATACCCCATGCGGGAGAGGGCCGACCGCGCCAACGCCTACGCCAAGGTCCAGGAGGCCTGCTGCGCGGCCGCCGGGGGCGCGGCCTGCGGCGCGCCGCCCTTTCCGGCCGTCCGCTTCTTCGACACCCTGCGCCAGAGCCCGGAGCGGCCCTGGGAAAGCTGGTTCCTGGACCACCCCCCCCTGGGGGGCGAGGTGGCGGCGCTGGCCGGCTACCTGGGGCTGACGCTGACCACTGTTGACGACGGCCGCTTCCTGTGGGGCAGCCCCTGGGACGTGCCCTCCGCCGTGGACATGAAATCCGCCGAAACCCAGGCGGGCATGGCGCTTGCGCTGCTGCGGGGAATCGCCGCGGCGGAGGAGCTTAACTGCGGTGAAACCCCCAAGAACGGCTTTTCCACCCTGTCGGGCCGGGTCCTCGCCCCGGGGGAGGGGGAGGTCTTCACCGAGCGGGGCGCGGCCGGCATGGTGCTCCAGGTCTTCCAGGGACAAAGCCAGTTCTTCGCCATGAGCGACCCTTCCGGCCGCTTTTGCGTGAAGGGGCTTTCCGACAACACCCATTCCTTCCTAAAGGCCGTGGTGGAGGGCTACGGCTTCGACCCGGAAAGCGGCGAGATCAAAAGGGCCCTCGACAAGAAGCAAAGCGGCAAGGACTCCTACCGGGTGAAGATGATCCGCCGGGACATGGAAACCGACCTCTACGCCTTCCCATGCCGGGCCTGCGACGCGGCGGGAGGGGTTTCGCCGCGGAGCCTGCGCTACCTCAACCGGGCCGACGTCTTCGACGCCGCAAGCGACTCGCCGCCCCTGCGGTTCTGGTACAGCCGGACCGACACCCTGGACTCCTCGGCCGTCTCCGTCCTCCTGCCGCCGGGCAGCCGCTTTTCCCTGACCCTCTCCGACACGCCCCTCAGCCCCAAGCTGATCCTGGGCGGCACGGACGGCGAGGGCTACTCCATCGACCGGCGGCCGCGGCTGGCCCCGCTTTCCCTTCTGGCCGCCGGCGACGTGTGGGCCGTGACCGGGCCCCGGGCAAGGACGCTTTCCCGCCACGGCATAAGGGACGAGCGGGTGGAACGCC
>JAKAGN010000054.1 GCA_021815525.1 Deltaproteobacteria bacterium | reverse complement strand
CCAGGGTGATCTCAACCTCCTCCTCGGTTCCTGGGGCGGGTCCCACGGTTTCCACGTAGGGCTTCGCGGTGGGGGAGGGCAGGGCGCTTGAGCCCAGCTTGGCGGAAATATTTTCCTCCACCAAAAGCTTCCAGCCGCACACGGCCGCGCCGCACACCACGGCCTCGTCGGGGTTGTAGAGCCTGGGTTTGCGCCCGAACTCCTGCTCCATGCGCTCCATGACCTGGGGCATTCTCGACGAGCCGCCCACCATGATGATGTCGTCCACGCCGTAGTAGCCCTTTTTTCGGGCTTCCTCCAGCATGGCGTGGGTGAGGAGTATGGTGCGCTCCAAAAGATCCCGCGTGATGTGCTCGAAGGTGCTTCGGGTGATCTCGAAACGTACGCGCTCGCCGCCGTAGGTGACGGAGACATCGCAGCGGTCTCTCTGGGACAGCACCTTCTTGGCGCGTTCGGCCGTGGCCACCAGGTCCTGGCAGGTCATGGGGTCGTCTAGGATGTCGTCCTTTACCCCGGTCTTCTGGGCGAAGATTTCGGCCATGTATATGGCCAGACGGTTGTCCCAGTCATTGCCGCCCAACTGGTGGTCGCCGCCCGTGCAGATGACCTTTACGGATTTTTCGGCGATGTCCATCATGGTGACGTCGAAGGTGCCGCCTCCCAGGTCGTAGACGAAGACCACCCGCTTTTCGTCGTTTTCCAGGAATCCGTAAGCCATGGCCGCGGCCGTGGGCTCGTTTAGGATGTGGCGCACGGTAAGGCCGGCGATCTCGCCGGCCTGGCGCGTGGCCTCCCGCTCGTTGATGCCGAAGTAGGCCGGGCAGGTGATGACCACGTCCTCGATCTTTTGCCCGAGTGACTTTTCGGCGTCCTGCACCACCTTGCGGAGGATAAAGGAGGATATCTCTTCGGGCCTGTAGTTCTGGCCCCTGTACTCGAAGAGGAAATCGGGATCCCCCATGGAACGCTTGATGTAGCTCACCACGTCGTCGGGGCGGGAGAGGCAGAACTCCTTGGCCGCTTCGCCCACCACGATCTGCCCCTCGTCGAAGAGGACCACGGACGGGGTCGTTCGTTTGTTTTCGGCGTTCGCCACCACCACCGGCTTGCCGTTCGGGTCCACGTAGGCGATGGCCGAGAAGGTGGTGCCCAGGTCGATTCCATAGATGCGTTTCATAGGCCCGGTTTTCTTCCTGGCTTTCAGGTGCGTGTGAACGTTTTACCGGCCACCCTGCCGCCCGCCCGAATGGCGCCGCGCGGCCGGGCCGGTCCCTGCGATCCGAACCGTATCAGAGAGACCGCCTCATCACCCCGGCGATCATCTGGCTCACCTTGTCCAGGGTGGGCGGCTTGCTGACCACGGTGTCGACCACGTCGGCCACGCCCTGCTGCTCCAGCATCTGGGCGCTCCAGCCGGAAAATAGGATGACCGGGGTGTGGGGCGAGGCCTCCTTCACGGCGGTGGCCACGCCGCGGCCGTCCACGTCCGGCATCCCCATGTCGGTTATGACGCAGTCGAAGGGCCGGCCTATGGAAAGGGCCTCCTTGAAAACGGAGATGCCCAGGGCCCCGCCTTCGGCCACCTGGACGTCGTGCCCCAGGGTCTCGAGTATCTGGCGCATCACCTCCAGGACCTCCGGCTCGTCGTCCACGTAGAGTATCCTGTGCCGGGAGGCGTCGGCCGCGTCGGTCTTGGCCGCGGCGCGAGGTTTTTCGCCGGATGAGCGGAAGATGAGGGAAACCAAGGTGCCCCGGTTCCTCTTGCTTTCGATCTTGATCTCGCCCCTGTGCCGCTGCATCACGCCGTAGACCACCGAGAGCCCCATGCCCGAGCCCTCTTTTCTGGTGGTGAAGAAGGGCTCGAGGCAGTGGTCCAGGACGTCCTGGTCCATCCCGGTCCCGGAATCCGTGAAGTTCACCAGCACGCGGTCATCTTCAGCGGAGGTGGCGAGGGTTATGGCGCCTCCCTGCGGCATGGCGTCCACGGCGTTAACCAGGATGTTTGTGACCGCCTGGCGTATCTCGGTATCGCTCCCGGCCACGGCCGGCAGCTCCGGATCCAGTGAAAGCGTAAGCGCCACATCGATGCCGCTCCGTTTCGGAAGCTCCTGCCAGTAACGCCGGCTCGATTCGACGACCTCCCGCACGATGTCGTTCACCGAAACCGGCGGAAACTTGTCGCGCGGGCCCAGCTTGCGGGAAAACTGGTCCAGCCGGAGCACGGTGTTGCCGATGTCCTTTCCGGACTCCCTTATGATCTTGAGGCTTCTTCGGGCCTGCTCGGAGAGGCTTTTTTCGTTCCGTATCAGCATGTCGGCGTAGCCGGTGACGGGGCTTAGGGCGTTGTTCACCTTGTGGGCGATTCCCATGGCCAGCACCTCGAGGGCCCGCAGGCTCTCCTCCCGCGTGGCGGCCCTCCGGGTTTCGGTCAGGGCCGCCTCGGTGCGGCGGATGGTGGCGTTGGCGCGGGCCACCCAGGCGGCGAGGGTCACCCATCTGGCGAGGGTCGCTAGAAAGCTTTTTTGCTCATCGTCAAAATTTTGTTGCATGTTGAAGCCCGCCATGAGGCTTCCCAACCTCTCGTTTTCGGATCCTATCGGGCAGAGGAAAACGGACTTCAAGCCCGCGTTGGAGAAGGGCGTGAGGCTTTTCGGACCGCCTCCGGCGATGTCCGGAACGAAGAGGCCCTCGTCGGGCATGGTTTCGCCGTGAGCCTCCCGGACGATTTTCGCAAGGGCCGGGTCCAGTTCCCCGTCCGCCTGGTTTTCCAGGCTGCACGCGAAAACGGCCTCCGTTTCGCCGGCGACCCCCAAAAGGTGGATGGAGATGTAATCCGCCAGGCCCCGGCGTTGTATCTGACGCACCAGGGTGCGGCAGCAGGCTTCCGGCTCGTTTTCGGAAGCGGCCCGGACGGCCAGTTCGCCCAAGGTCTCCTGCATGGCGTTGTAAAGGGTCACGGAACCTCCTCAAGGAATGGCTTGTCCTGGTCCGACTCTCCGGGTTCCGGCGGACCGGCGGGAGCCCGGCCTTGGCCGGCGCCGGAGCGGGCCGCGCTCGGCGCCCGGAAAGCGGCGGCATATCTGGAGCTTGTCGTCCGGCCGGAGTTCCGGCTTGAAAAAGGATTGACTTAAAAAGGGTGGATGGCCGGGAGAAGCACGCCTCCCATGACTATAGTCCTAACATGTCCAACTCTTTCATGTCAATGGTTCAAGGGACTTAGACCATGCCATGCCGCCATTTCGCGCGATTTTCCGGGGTGAGTTCCCCGGCCGGGCGTATTGGAAAAACCTTTGGCAAGCCGGCCGCCTTGGTGTAAAGAGATCTGAACGCGAAAGACCCCGACGTCACCCATTGCCGAATAAAGAAAGCAATGATCGTGCCATGACAGGCCGAGCCCGGCGGCGGGAGACCCGCTGGCTTTATTACCAATGGGACCGAAAGACCCCGAAACAAGGAGAGGCGCATGAAAATCCGAAGCTTTCTCATCCCGATCCTTTTTTGCCTTCTGGCGGCTGTCCCCGCAGTTCCAGCCTCCGCCGAAACCGTTGACAAGGCCTCGGGTGTGGCTCCCATCGTGGACGGGAACATCGCAAAGGCCCGGGAAAAGGCCCTGGAGCAGGCCCTCCGGAGCGCCGTGGAGCAGGGAGTGGGCGTTTTCATAGATTCGGCGACCCAGGTGGCCAACTTCACGGTGATCCAGGACCGGATATACTCCAACGCCAAGGGCTACGTCAAAAGTTACCAGGTCGTAAGCGAGGGCGCCGCCCCGGACGGCCAGACCTACGAGGTGACGGTTAAGGCCGAGGTCACCACGGCATCCATAGCAAGCGATTTGATAGCCGTCGGCATCCAGTTGAAATTCGCGGGCAATCCGCGCTTCATAGCCGTCTACCTTCCCGAGACCGAGACCACCCTTTCCCGGAAGTCCCCGGCGGTGGTGGCCGCCGACAAGGGCATCACCGACGTTTTCCTGGCCAAGGGCTGCGTGATCCTGGATCCCAAGGTCACGGCCGAGGTCTACAAGAGGGTCGAGCGGGCCGGGCGTCTCCACGTGGACATGGACGATCTGGCCAAGATGGCCCTCGATTACCAGGCCGACCTCCTGGTGGTCTACGACGTCAAGGCCGACAAGGCTCAGACGGACTCCCCCTACTTCACGGGCCTCAACATCGACGTTTCCCTCAGGGTGGTTTCGCCCTCCACCGGCGACATCCTGGCCCAGAAGGGCGCTCGCTCCTTCGCGCCCATGCTGAAGGCGGGCGGGGCGGCCTACGAGAACGAGGAAACCGCCAAGGCCGTGGCCGAGACCGCGGCCAAGGCATCGGGCGAGCTGATGGGCCAGGTGCTGGACTACTGGCAGCGCACCGTGCACCAGGGCAAGCGCTTCGACGTGTGGTTCCGCAACTTTTCCGAGGAGGAGCTTTTCACCCTGGCCGACGTCATAGAGAACATGGACGGCGTCAAGGAAACCCACGTGCGGAATCAGTCTCCCGGAAACTTCCAGATGGACGTCATGTACCAGGGGGAGCCCTTCGACTTCCAGAGGGACCTTTCCAGGGCGGCCAAGCAGAAAGGCGTGGGCATCGAAACCCACCAGGTCCAGGGCAACCGTTTCATGTTCTTCAAGAAGGGCACGAAGGACCCGTATAAATAGCCTTGATTTCGGTTTGTTGCTGGAATGCAGGCAGATCGCGTAAAAAGGCGCGGCGCACAGCCTTGATAAAAACGATGAGATGCACGGCTAAACTTCCGAGCGGTGAAGGGAGCGTACTCCCACCCCAAGAAATCTGCGATTTCTTGGGGACCCCGGGGTATTTACGTGACCGAACCGCGAGGCGAAGTGGGAATGCAGGCAGATCGCGTTTTTATCAAGGCTGGTTCCAAAGGTCGCGGACATGGTCCCGATTCATGCGGCAGTAGGAAAGGCGCATCTCCGGGTTCTCGCAGAACACCTCGAGGGTTATGGTGCCGTCGTAGCCAGTCGATTTCAGCGCCTTCACCATCTCCCTCCAGGGCACCGTGCCCACGCCCAGGGGCATGTGGTGGTCGGCGTTTCCCCGGTTGTCGGAGAAATGCACGTGGGCGAGCCTGTTTCCAAGGGCCTCCAGGAAGGCCGGGGCGGGGTCGCCGCCCATGTTGGTGTGGCCGAAGTCGAGATGGAGAAAAAGATTCGGAGCGGCCTCCATGAGCCGCCGGAAAACCGCCGTGGAGTTGAAGGGCGCGACAAAATTTTCCAGCATGAGCGTAAGGCCCAAGGATTCGACCCGGGCGGCTATTTCCGGGAGAGCCTCGGCGTTCAAGTCCACCATGCGGTCCCGCATCCTTACCGGCGAAAAGTAGCACGGGTGAATGTTCATGACCTTGGCCCCGAGCGCGGCCAGCACCTCGGCGTTCCGGGTAAGCTCCGCCAGGCAGGCCTCGCGCACCTCCGGCACGGGATAGGCCCAGGGAAGGCAGGGGTCCGTGTGGCCCACCACGAAGAGACCCGTTTCATCTAGCACGGGTTTCAAGGCCGAAGGCTCCGCCAGGCGCGAGGCCGGGCCCTCCAGGGTGAGATCCACGAAGTCGAAGCCCGCGGCCGCTATGCGGCGTATCTCGCTGGCGGGGTCCTTGGCCGGGTCGTTCATGAGGCCGATTTTCATGGGTATTTCCTTCGCGTTCGATTTTGTTGGCGCCTGACCGGGGCAATGCCCCGGGCCCGTGACGCCATTATAACAGGGCGGGGCGGCCGGTTCAAAACTTGAAGCGGGTTTGATGGGAGGTTGCCGTGGCGGCTGCGGGCAGGGGAAAGGGCAGGGAGAAGGCGGCGGATTTATCGCTTACGCGCGTTCCGCCCCAGAATCTTCAGGCCGAGGAATCGCTCCTGGCGGCCATCCTGATGGGTGAGTCGGTCTTTCCCGTCATCATGGAGATACTTGAAGCCGACGATTTCTACGCGCTGGCGCACCAGAAGATTTACCGGGCCATGCTCTCCCTCTTCGGCCGGGGCGCGCCCACCGACATCGTCACCGTGGCCGAGGAGCTCAAGAAAATGGGGGAGCTTACGGCCGTGGGGGGCCATCCCTACCTGGGCCGTCTCCTGGAGCTAATACCCGTCACCCAGAACGCGCCCCACCACGCCGCCATCGTCAAGGACAAGGCGGTGCTGCGGCGCTTGATCGAGCAGGCCGGCCGCATAATCCAGCGCTGCTACGAGGAGGAGGACGAGGTCCGGGAGCTGGTGGATTTCGCCGAAAGCGCGGTGTTTTCGGTATCCAGCGAGAAGGCGGCGTCCTCCATCCAGCCCCTGCCGCAGCTCCTTAACGACACCTTGAAGAAGATCGACAAGCGGAAAAGCGACCGCTCGCCCGTGACCGGCGTACCAACGCCCTTTGCCGGCATGGACCGCCAGACCTCCGGCTTCCAGCCCGGGGCCCTCATAATCCTTGCGGCCCGCCCCGGCATGGGCAAGACCGCGCTGGCCTTGAACATCGCCTCCCACGCGGCCCAAAAAGGCGAACCGGTGCTTTTCTTTTCGCTGGAGATGTCCAACGACCAGCTGGTGGAGCGCGTCCTGTGCTCCGAGGCCCGGGTGAACGCCTGGAACGTGCGGGGCGGCTTTCTCTCCGAAGGCGACTACGAAAAGCTGGTGAACGCGGTGGGCAAGCTGGACGGCATTCCCCTTTTCCTGGACGATTCGGGCATACTGACGGCGCTGGACGTCCGCGCCAAGGCCCGGCGGCTCAAGAAGGAGAAGGGCCTTTCCATGATAATCGTGGACTATCTCCAGCTCATGAAGGGCCCTGCCGACGCCGAGCGCCGCGACCTCGAAATCTCCTTCATCTCCCGCTCCTTAAAGGCGCTGGCGAAGGAGCTTTCGGTGCCGGTGCTGGCGCTATCGCAGTTGAACCGCAAGATCGAGGGCCGGGAGAACAAGCGCCCCATGCTCTCGGACCTCCGCGAGTCCGGGGCGCTGGAGCAGGACGCGGACATGGTGCTTTTCATCTCAAGGGACGAGAAGGAGGCGGCGCCCGACGCGGCCGCCGGCCCAGGCAAACCCGCCGAGCTTATCATCGCCAAGCACCGCCAGGGCTCCCCCGGCAAGGTGGACCTCTGGTTCTTCGGCGAGTACACACTCTTCGAGGAACGAAGCGACCGGCGTTGAGGCCGCGGCGTTTATTTTTTGGCGGCTTAACTATGGGCTGTTTCCCCCAAATCAGGTTCCACCTAAGATTGATGGACTTGTAACAAGGCCATCAACCGGTCGCGCGCACTTCCGCGCCGACCGGGGGTAGGGGTGGAACCATCCGAATTTACTTCGGATGGCGGGGGAGGGGAATCCCTCCCCCCGTCTCGTAAAAAGTCGATTTTCGACTTTTTACGGGATCATCAAGATTGAGCATTGCTGGAGATGGGTTGTCTCTTTACCGCTGGAGGCTTTCGGTGCATGAAGCATGCTTTTGTTTTTGATCCCGACTATGACATAGGAGAAATTGTCTGGTCACAGCCGAAGGCTCTTTTGGTGCGAGCCCGTTCAGCCAAAAGGCGCGGCCCGGTTCTCTTGAAGATCGCCCGTGACGGTTCCGACCCCTCCGCAAAAGGCGCATGGGCGAGGGAATGTGAGATATTGAGGGAACTGGCGGCGGATGGAAGCGAGCCGCCGCCGGATCTCGAGATGTGGAACGGCCTGCCGGTTCTGGTGCTTTCCTACACCGGGGCCGAGCCCCTTTCCAGCCACGCGAAACTATCCTTCGCCGGGCTTACGGAATTTCTCGCCGTTGCCGCGGGTATCTGCTCCGCCCTGGAAAAGCTGCATTTAAAGGGACTAATCCATCAGTTCCTCACGCCGGACAACATACTAATCAACAGGGCCAACTTGAAAGTCGGCCTTATCGGCCTTGAGCACGCCTCGCCATTTTTCCGCCGGGCGCGCGGAGCCTTTGACCTGCGCATACGGGAAGGATGCCTTCAGTACGTGGCCCCGGAGCAGACGGGCATGATCAACAGGCTGATGGACGGGCGGACGGATATCTATGCATTGGGTTGCATTTTTTTTGAAATGCTCGCGGGCCGCCCGATATGCGAAAGCGGGAACGCATCCGAAATAATGGCTTTTCACATTGCCGGCAGGGCCTCACTCAGAGCCCTAAATCCCGGAGTGACGCCCGCCGTTGCCGCTGTGGTGGAAAAATGCCTGGCCAAGGAGCCAGACGAACGATACCAGACCATCGGCGGGCTTATGGCGGATATTTCCACCTGCCTGGAAAAATTCCGAAAAAGCGGAAATATCGCCTCGTTCACTCCCGGCCGCCATGACGTCAGCACTTTTTTGCAGCTTTCGGGCAGGGTGGTGGGAAGAAGCGCCGAAATGGGGTGCCTTGGAGGCGTGGTTGACCGGGTGGCCGGAGGCGGCAGGGGGACGGTTTTGGTGACCGGGCCTCCGGGAGTTGGCAAGACCGCCCTTGTTTCGGAAATATTCCCCCTTCTTGCCGCCCGCCGGATACCCCTCATGTCGGGCAAGTTCGAGTCGGTTGTCGAAAACCGCCCTTATGCTGGCATCTGCCAGGCTCTCTCCGCCTGGGCCATATCCGTAAGCTTTGAGGACGAGGCCCGGAAATGCGCCTGGGCCAAAAAAATGAGTGTGGCGATGGGGGGGCTTGAGAGGATAATCATCGAGCTTGCGCCTGAAGCGGCCTTTCTTTTTGACTCCATGACGCCATTGCCGGATTTCCCGCCCAGGGAGGCCCAGGGCAGGTTTTTCCTTGCTCTTTCAAGGTTTTTTTCCGCCCTTGCCGAAGAAGATGGGTTGGCGCTTTTCATGGACGACCTGCAATGGGCCGATCATTCAACCATTTCGTTCCTCGCCCAGGCAGCCACCGGTGTGATTTCCGGGCGTATTTTCATCGTGTGCGCTTTCCGCGACAACGAGGTCGCCGATGACAGCCCCATACACGAGCTCTTGGCGGCTTGCGCCTCGCGGCCGGAAGAAGGCCGGGTCATCAATCTTCAGCCCCTGGGCCTTTCCGATACAGGGGCCCTGGTGGATGAAATTTGCGGAGGAGCGGCTCCCAAAGGCGGGGATCTGACGAAGTTCGTTTTTGAGCGCACTTCGGGAAACCCGTTTTTTGTAAATGGGCTTCTTTACACCTTGAACGAAGACGGCAGCCTGTTTTTCGAGGCAAAAAAAAGGAGATTTTCCTTCGACGCTGGAAAAGCAACGGTTCGGACGGGCCTTCCCGATCAGCGCGCGCTTTTGAGGAAACAAATCCTGGCGTGTTCCGATCCCTGCCGTGAAATGCTATGCGTGGCGGCTGTCGTGGGCGACTCCTTCAGTCCGAAAATCGTGGCGGATCTCGTTGAAAAGCCGTTTGACGAAGTTGAAGCCGCCCTAGCTGAAGCCGCAAACAAAAACATGATAAGACCGGTTTCCGGCCAGAACGGGCGCCAGTGGCTCAACTTCACCCACGACCACGTGCGGGAGTCGGCCTACTCCATGCTTTCCCCGGTCAGGGCTGCTTTCATACATCTTGCGCTTTCACGAATCCACTTGCCCGGCATGGACTCCGCGGAAGCCGTCTTTTTTGCGGCCGACCATATAAACCGCGCAAAAGAGCTTGTAACGGGCGAAAATGAGCGCATCGAGGCGGCCTTGAAAAATCTTGCCGCAGGCCGTCTAGCCCGCGAGTCGGCGGCCTTCGGTCCGGCTTGGCGCTACCTTTCGGCGGCGGTTTCGTTCCTTCCGGAAAAGGCCTGGAAAAGGCATTATAAAGCCGCCCTGGAAATTTACACCGCGGCGGCGGAGGCGGCTTATCTTGCCGCCGACAAGTATGTGGCGTCCAGGCTTTCAAGGGTCATAACCAAGGAGGCCAAAAGCAGCATTGACCGGGCAAAGGCGCTCCGATTGGCCTTGCTGGCCCTGATGGCCCAAAACAGACAGGCCGAGGCCATCGAGACGGGGCTTGCGGCGCTCCGGGCTCTTGGAATCAAGGCGCCTGCAAACCCCGGCAAGGCGCATCTGCTATACTATTATTTGAAGGCCCGGCTGGCCCTTCCAAAGCGCAACTGGAACAATATCCTTACCCGGTCCGAAAATGGTTCCGCCCGTAAGTCGCTTGCCATATCCGTCTATCTTGATTTGGGTCTGTCGGCTTTCGGCATAAGGCCGAACCTCACCATTACGGCGGGCCTGCAGCAGGTGGCGCTGCTTGCCAGGGGCGGGCTGTGCCCGCAGGCGGCTTCGGTCCTGGCAGGTTACGCCTTCATGCTGCACCAGGCCGGCAACATCGGAGAAGCACACGAGCTAGGCATATTAGCTGAAAAATTGCAGGAACGATGGCCCGGGCATCCCTCGGAGGCAACCACCTTGTGCATAGTAAATTCCCTCATCAAGCCCTGGAAGGAACACTTGCGCGTAAGTCTTGCCGGGCTTGCGCAAGCCTATGACGTCGGGATAAGGGCGGGCAACCTTTACTGGGGTACATTGGCGGCATGGGTAAAATGTTACCAGCTTTTCTATGCCGGAGAGCATCTTTCCGCTGTTGATCGTGAGATGCAAAGGGTTCGAGATGAGTTCAAGGCGATGGGCCAGTCAAAAATGCGCCTTTACATCGAAATGGACATTTTGCACGTTCTTACTCTCAGCGGATATTCGGAAAAGGAAATCCGCGAAAAACGCGCGGCCTACGGGAATCCTGACGACGAAGACAGCCTTATCGAAGCAAATGACGAAATAGCGATCAACATATTTTATGCAAACAAAATGCTTACGGAATATCTGTTCGGAAATTACGAAAGCGCCGCCGAGTCCGCCAGAAAATTGGATGATTACCCCAACGGTGCGGTGGGGACACAGGCGCTTCCGGTAACCGAGCTGATAGACTGCCTT
>JAKAGN010000534.1 GCA_021815525.1 Deltaproteobacteria bacterium | reverse complement strand
TTTCGGCGAAAAGGTTTCCCCCTCCCCCGCAAGGCTGGATGGTTGTCTCGCGGGTTGACTTGCGGGGCCCCGTGGCCTAAAAGGAAGGATATTCCCGAAAGACATTCATCCGCGCCGGAGGAATCCATGTATATCAAAGACGTCATGACGGCCCCCGTGGTCACCATTGCGAGCGACACGTCCCTGGCCGAGGCCAAGCGCCTCATGCAGACCCACCGGTTCAAGAGGCTCCCGGTGGTGGACAAGGAAAGCCTGAAGGGCGTGGTGACGGAGAAGCGCCTGGAGCACATAAGCCCGGAGAAGGCCACGTCGCTCACCCTGTGGGAGGTGGGCTATCTTCTGGAGAAGACGCCGGTGGCCCGCATCATGGAAAAGAACGTGGTGACGGTGGACCCGGACATGACGGTGGAGGAGGGTCTGGCCATAGCCCAGAAGAACCGCGTGGGCGCGCTCGTGGTGGTGACGGGCGGCAAGAACGGCAAGGTGGTGGGTATCGCCACCACCAACGACTTCTTCTACAAGATCGCCAACAAGGTGCTGGGCATAGGCGAGCCCGGCAGCCGCTTCCTGGTGATGGGCGGGGGCGAGGCCCCGGCCCTCGGAAAGATCATGGGGCTCGTGGCGGCCCACGGCCTTTCGCTCCTTACCGTGCACGTGCTGCCGCCCTCGGGAACGCCGGAAAAGGACGTGGTGATACACGTCTCCGAGGGCGACGCCGCGGGCCTGCTGCGGGCCGTGGCCGCCGCCGGGTACGAGGCCCGGATGAGAAAGCGCTGAGAGGGATGCCGGACGCAGCGCCCGACGTGATCCTAAGGGAGGTGGGCCCCCGGGACGGCTTACAGTCCGTGCCGCGCTTCATTCCCACGCGCTTGAAGGCCCGGATCGTCGAGGAGCTGGAGGCCGCGGGCATCGCCGAGATCCAGGTCGCCTCCTTCGTGAGCCCCCGGAAGCTTCCGCAGATGGCCGACGCCGAGGCCCTCATGGCGCTTCTTCCTCCACCCGGCCGCGTGCGGCGCGTGGGGCTCGCACTTTCGCTTTCCGGGGCCCGGCGCGCGGCGGACGCGGGGCTTGCGGAGCTTGAAGCCGGCGTCTCCGCAAGCCTTGCACACGGCCTGAAAAACGTGGGCCGCGACACCGACGAGGCCCTCCAGGACTGCGAAAAGATCGCCCGCCTTGCCCGCGAGCGGGGAATGCGGCTTTGGCTCAACATCCAGTGCGCCTTCGGATACGCTCGGCCCGGCGACGTGGCCCGCTCAAGCGTGGTTGAGATCGCCCGCAAGATGATGGAGTGGGGCCCCGACTTCCTGGTCCCGGCCGACACCACGGGCCTCGCCCGCCCGGATGACGTGCGCGCGCTTCTTTCGGAGCTTGCGCCCATCGCGGCGATGGAGCGGATCGCCCTGCACCTCCACGACGCCTACGGCCTTGCCTTCGCAAACCTGGAAGCCGCGCTTGAAATGGGGGTCAGGCGCTTCGACACGGCCTTCGGGGGCCTCGGCGGCTGCCCCTTCGCGCCGAAGGCCCCGGGAAACCTTTCCACTGAGGCCACCGTCCGCCGCCTGGCGGCCCGGGGCCTTACAACTTTCATCGACGCCGGAAAGGTTTCCGCCGTGACGCGGCTCTTACAGCGTGATGGAGGATTTGCGAGGGGAGGGGGAGGGGAAACCTTTTATGAATAAAAGGTTCTCCCCCCTCCCTCCCCTCGCGCTCCCCTCCCTCTCCCCTTCCAAAACACTTTTAATTCTTAAGGTTAAGTCAGTTCCGAATTGCCGCAAAACTGATATGAAAGAGAGCTACGGATGAGCGAAATTGACCTCGACCGGTTTTCCAAGTGCCGGATTCTGGTCCTGGGCGACGTCATGGTGGACGAGTACGTGTGGGGCGAGGTTGAGCGCATCTCGCCGGAAGCCCCGGTGCCCGTGGTTTCCGTGGTGTCCGAGACCGCCACCTTAGGCGGCGCCGGAAACGTGGCGGCCAACCTGGCGGCCCTGGGCGCGCGCGTCAGCGTGGCGGCCGTGGCCGGAACCGGCACGGCCGGGCGCATCCTAAGGCGTCTTTTCGCCGACATAGGCGTGGACACGGCGGGCCTCATATCGGACGAGTCCCGGCCCACCACAAGGAAGACCCGCGTCATCGCCGCCAGCCAGCAGGTGGTGCGCATAGACCGCGAGACCCGCCGCCCCGTCACCCCCGGGCAGGCCGAGGCCCTGGCCTCCTTCGTGGAAAGCCGCCTTGGAGAGACCGACGCGATCCTGGTCTCCGACTACGGCAAGGGCCTCTTGACCCAGGATATCCTGTCGCGGGTGATCGCCTCCGCGTCCAAGGCCGGGAAGATGGTGGTGGTGGACCCCAAGGGCCGCGACTACGAGCGCTACCGCGGCGCCTTCGCCGTGACCCCCAACCGCAGGGAGGCGGCGCTCGCATCCGGAGTCGAGATTTCCGATCCCAAGACCCTGGAGGAGGCCGGCCGCAAGATACTCTCCATAGTGGACGCCAGGTGGGTTCTCGTGACCTGCGGCAAGGACGGCATGACGGCCTTCTCGCCGGATATTCCCCCCATCGCCGTCAAGGCCGAGGCCCGCCACGTCTTCGACGTCTCCGGCGCTGGCGACACCGTGCTGGCGG
>JAKAGN010000533.1 GCA_021815525.1 Deltaproteobacteria bacterium | reverse complement strand
CCCTCGGTGGGATCCTGCACCAGCCTCTGGCGAGCCTTTTTCCCCGAGCGGGCCGTGGGCATCTCGGGCCGGCCTTTTCTCCATTTCACCTTCGTTTTGAACCATCTCGCAGGCTCCTACGACACGGCGGGCTACCACCTGCTGAACGTCCTTCTCCACGCGGCCTGCGCCCTCCTCCTTTTCGGAATCATGAGGCGCACGCTTTCGCTTCCCGCCTTCGCCGGGCGCTTCGGGGCCAGCGCGGAGGCCCTGGCCCTGTGGGCCGCGCTCCTCTGGACTGTCCACCCGGTCCAGACCGAGGCCGTGAGCTACCTCACCAACCGCGGGGAGATACTGGCGTCCATCGCCATAGCCTTTTCCCTTTACGGCCTTCTCCGGGCGCGGGCATCGGCCCGGCCCCTTGGATGGCATCTGGCGGTTTGGATCGTTTTTTTCCTGGGCATGGGATCCAAGGAGATCGCGGCGGTGGCGCCGGTTCTCGCCGTCATTTACGACGGGATTTTCCTCTCTGAAGGCTACGGGAAAGCCCTTCGCCGGTCGTGGAAGTTCCTCCTGGGCTTCGCGCCCGGATACATGCTCCTGGCCTGGCTCCTTGCGCGCGGCGGCACCGAGGCGGCCTTAGGGCAGACCATCGCGTGGTGGCGCTACGCCTTCTCCCAGGGCCAGGTGATCCTCCACTACATGAGGCAGATATTCTGGTCCACGAACCTGTGCCTGGACTGGGAATGGCCGCCCGCGGGCCTTTGGGACGGCATCCTCCCCTTCCTGGCCGTGGCGGCCCTGTTGGGCCTCACCCTTTACGGCCTCGCCCGGCGGCGGCCCTGGGCCTTTTTAGGCGCGTGGTTCTTCGTGATCCTGGCGCCCTCTTCGAGCCTTCTTCCGCTTAGGAAGCTTGCCTGCGACTACCGGGTCTACCTGCCGCTGGCTGCGGTCACAACCGCCGCGGCGCTTTCGATCCACGCATTAGCCTCGCCTCGCCTCACCTCCCGGCCCGGGCTCCGGCGCGCGGGAATCGTTCTCCTTTCTCTTTTCATCCTCTTCCTCTCGGGTCTGTCGCTCGCAAGGAACCGCGTTTTCGCCGGCGAGATCAGCATCTGGTCGGACGTCAGTGCAAAGGACCCGAAAAATCTTAGGGCCTACCAGAACCTGGGGCTCGCCCTGGACCGCGCCGGGCGCTCGGAGGAGGCCATCGAGGTCTTCCGGCGGGGGCTTGCCCTTTATCCCGACTCGGCGGAGCTTCTCGCCAACATGGGCCGGGCCTGCCAGGGCCTGGGGCGCCTGGAGGAGGCCTTGAAGCTTTACCGCCGGGCGCTCTCCATCAACTTTGCGCTTCCCGAGGTGCACTTGAACCTCGGGAACATCCAGGCCCAGGCGGGCCGCTACGGCGTGGCGGCCCTGGCGTACCGGCAGGCACTGGCCATCAACCCCTACTACTTCAAGGCCTGGCTCAATCTCGGAAACGCCTTCCTCATGATGAAACGTCCCCTAGACGCCAAGGCCTGCTACCAAAAGGCCCTCCTCCTGGTCCCCGGCGAGCCCGAGGCCGCGGGAAACCTGCAAAGGGCCACGCAGGCCGCAAGGATTGAGGCCGGGGCTTTGCCCAGATAGACCCGTGCGCCCCGTGCGGGCAGGGTTCTTGCATTGGTTTTGGGGGACCCGGCCCCAAAACCAGGAGCATAGGAGGCGTTCATGGACCTTACCTGCGGCAAGTGCGGTTTCAAGTCCGATTACCTGGAGTTCAAGTACCTCTGCGCCTCCGGCTGACCGGCCTGCGGGGAGAGCGATCTCCGCGAGTGCCCCCGTTGCGGGGCGCAGGTCCTTCTTTCCCGGGCCGAGGGCCTGGAGGACGAGCAGCTTGAGATGCAGCGCCTCTGCCAGAGGCTTTCCGAAATCCCCCGCACCAGCGACATGAACCAACTGGAGGAGGCCAGAAGGCTCGTTTCCAAGCTGCGGTCCATGAACCAGCGCTGGAACATCAAGGAGCTTTCCGCCTTTCTCAAGGAGAGGCAGCGCGACCTCTTCTTCGGCCCCTGAGACAGCCTGGATAAAAACGCGAATTGCTGCGTTGCGCATCGCCGCGCGGCTCGGTCACGTAAATAATCCGGGGTCCCCAAGAAATCGCAGATTTCTTGGGGTGGGAGTACGCTCCCTTCGCCGCTCGCTCGCGCGCCTTGCACTTCATCGTTTTTATCCAGGCTGTCTTCGGGGCCTTGGTAAAGTGCTCCGGTTTCGTTTTCAATGGGCTACCGGGTCAAATTGATCCAACGGGTTTAAACGATTCGATATGGGTCATTATTGCGCCATCGGATTTGTAAATCCAAATTTATCAGGCTGTTGAGGTAAGCGACTCTACGAAAGCGGGTCATTTGCGCGCATCTTTCCTCCGCCGGAATCCGGCGCGGATTTTCCCGCTCTTTTTAATTTTTTATAATAGTTAATAAATCAGGTATGTTAATGGTGATGCGGCAAAATTTCCCCGCTTTTTCCCTCTTGGCACCATCCTTGCGGTAGCTTTCCCCGAGGCTTTGTTCATTGAGCCGGCGTTGACCCCCGCGCGGAGCCTGCGCGGAATGAAATGGCGGTAGTTGTTTTAACTACTTTGAATTTAAAGTTTTTTGGGGGGAGA
>JAKAGN010000532.1 GCA_021815525.1 Deltaproteobacteria bacterium | reverse complement strand
TTTTTCATCGAACTCTTAAAATTTAATGATAACCCATGAAGAGTTCCGGGGCAAGGCAATATAAGACGGGCGGCTCCCCCAGACGCGTTCGGAAAAACGGAGCGCCCAGCGCGAAAAACGGAGCGCTCCGCGCGAAAAACGGAGCGCCCAGCGCGAAAAACGGAGCGCACCGCGCGAAAAACGGAGCGCACCGCGCGAAAAACGGAGCGCACCGCGCCATGTCGCGGTAACGGAAAAGGAAAGCCCGGCGGAAAGGCCGGGGCAACCTTTAGAATAAAAAGGCGCCCCGGTTAGGTTTTGCTATCGCAGCGCGCGGCGGGCGTCCTCCACGGCGGATTTCACCAGCTCTTCGTAGGTGGGGTGATAGAAGGGAAGGGCCAGGACGTCGTCCACGGTGAAGCGGCCGGAGATCATCACGGACAGGTAATGGGCCAGGTGCTCGCCCGCTGGCATGGCCATCTGGGCCCCCAGGAGGCGGCCGTCCGCTTTTGCGAAGTAGAGGCTCATGAGGCCCTGTTTTCCGCCCTCCACGATGCCCCGGCCGGAGCGGGAAGCGTCCGCGCGGCCCGTCACGAAGCCCTCCGGCGGAAGGGAGGCCGGGCCCGCGCCCACCATCGCCACGTTGGGGTCCGTGAACACGATGGCAAGGGGCACGCGCTCCGGAAGGGTCGAAAGGTCCCCGCCCGCCACGGCGTTAACGCCCGCAAGCATGCCCTGGTCCGCCGCGTCGTGGTAGAAGGGACGGATGGCGGAGGCGTCGCCCGCGAAAAAGACGTTTTGCCCGTCGGCCTTCAGGGTCTTGGGATCGATCCTGGGAAAGCCGCGGCCGTCGAGCGCAAGCCCCGAGTTTTCGAGCCTAAGGGCCTCCACGTTGGGCCGCCGCCCGGAAGCCAGGAGCACGAGATCGAACTCGGCCCGCTCGGATTTCCCCGTGGCGCGGTCCGTAAGCGTCACGAGGACGGGCCCGCCGTTTTCCGAGTCGAGCCGCGCCGCGGTCTGGAAGCGGCAGGCAAGGTTCTTCTCCCCGGCCAGCATTTCCTTCACGGCCTTTTCCACGTCCGGATCGGAAACGGCCGCCACCCGCTCGGTCATCTCGACGAGGGTCACCGAAAGCCCCAGGTGCGCCATGGCCTGGGCCAGTTCCACGCCCACCGGCCCCGCGCCCACGGCCAAAACGCGTTCGGGAAGGCGCGGAAGCTCGAAAAAGGTGTCGGTGGTGACGATTTTTCCCGGCGACAGCCGCCAGCCGGGCGGCACCGCCGGGGTGGAGCCCGTGGCCGCCACGATGGCCCCGCATACGTAGCGGGTCTCCGCGCCCGTCAGGATCATGGGCTCGGCGAACGACACGGTTTCGTTCACTATCTTGTCGCCGAAACGCGCCCGGGCGTTGGCGGCCGTGGACTTATAGAGGCCGTCCCGCATCTCCCTCACCCGCGCCAGCACCGCCTCCGTGTCCGCCGCCTTGGAGCCGCCGGCCCCGGAGTTCCCCATCTGCCCGCTGGCCGTGGCAAAGGCCCGGCCCAGCGCGATGACGGCCTTGGAGGGCATACAGCCCACCCTTGCGCAGGTGGTGCCCTCGATGCCGCCCTCGAACACCAGGAACTTTTCGGTTTTATGCGAAATCCGGGCGGCGGCGAAAAGCCCCGCCGTCCCGGCCCCCACCACGGCCGCGTCCAGCCGGATTTCCTTCATGGCGGCTCCTTAGTTTGAGGGAAAAGAAAAAGAAAAGGATTCGTAACGGGACGAAATACGCCGAGAAAACCCGAAAGGGGCTCAGCGCTTGCCCTGAAGGTCCTGCAGAATGGAATCCAGTATGCCGTTAATGAAGGCCGGGGAAAGCTCGGTGCCGTAAATTTTGGAAAGCTCCAGGGCCTCGTTGATGACGGCCGGGGGCGGCACGTCCGGCCTGTGGAGAAGCTCGTAGACCGCGACCCGCAGGATGTTGCGGTCCACGGCCGACATGCGGGAAAGCCGCCAGTTCTTGGAGTGGCGGCCGATCAGCTCGTCTATGGCGGCCCTGTTCTCCACCACCCCGAATGCGAGGTCCCGGAAAAAATCGGCGATGTCGGCGGGCGGCGGAAAATTGGCGCAGAAAAGGTTCATGGCCTCGAAGGGCGGAGACGTGGCAAAATCCATGGAAAAGAGGGCCTTTAGGGCCTCCTCCCGCGCCCGCCTGCGCTTTCCGCCGGCCGCCCCCGGGCCTGCGCCCTGTCGCTTTACCGATTCCGTCAAGGCGTCACCGGCCCATTTCCCGGAAAAGGCTCACCATCTCGATGGCTGCCCGGGCCGCGTCGAAGCCCTTGTTGCCCGCCTTGGTGCCGGCGCGCTCCACGGCCTGCTCGATGGAATCGGTGGTCAGCACACCGAAGATGACCGGGATGCCCGTTTCGAGCCCCACGTGGGCCGCGCCCTTGCTCACCTCGGCGGCCACGTAGTCGAAATGGGGCGTGGAGCCCCGGATCACGGCCCCCAGGCAGATCACCGCGTCGTACTTGCCGCTTTCGGCCAGCTTCTTGGCCGCGAGCGGTATCTCGAACGCCCCCGGCACCTTCATCACCGTTACGTCCTCCTCCCGGCCGCCGGAGCGCGAAATGGCGTCCAGGGCCCCCCCAAGGAGCCTCTCCGA
>JAKAGN010000531.1 GCA_021815525.1 Deltaproteobacteria bacterium | reverse complement strand
CTCGGTCTTGTAGGGCTCGTTTTTGTAGAACGCCAGGGCCTCGTCCTTTGACGCCAGCCTGCGGGCAAAGGGGAGCTTGGCGTCCACGATGCGCTTCATGGCGGCGTCGATTTTGGGGAAGTCCTCCTCGGAGATGGGGGGCATCTCGAAGTCGTAGTAGAAGCCGTTCTCCACGGTGGGGCCGATGGTGAGCTTGGCCTTGGGGTATATGGAGAGCACCGCCTGGGCCATGACGTGGGCCGCGCTGTGGCGCATTATTTCGAGGGCCTCGGGGTCCTTCGTGGTTATTAGGGTCACGGCCGCGTCGGCGGTTATGGGGGTTGAAAGGTCCAGCACGGCCTCGCCTATCCTATACGCCACGCAGCCTTGGGCGAAGCGTTCGGAGATGCGCTGGGCAATGTCTAAGCCCGTGGGCGGGGAATCGAAATCGAGCGTTTTGCCGTCGGGAAGCGTGATACGGATCATGTGGAGGATTCCTTCGGATGGAGCCCGGCCTCCGGCTTCCGGGACGGGCTGTTGACCTTTTTCCGGCCGCCTTGGCGGTCAAATTTAAATTTTAATTATCGATCCTTCGAAAAATTCCGTCAAGGGGAAATCCCCTCTGCCCGCCTTGACACTGGTATGAAAAGCCGCTAAAAATAAACGTTTGGCCGTAGGCGCCTGGTGAAGCGCCGGAACCGGCCCCCCTCACCCGCGTACCCCGAGGCGTCCGCGAAATCCCTAACTGGGAAAACGGACGCCGCAAGGCCTTTGGGAGCAGTCATGGAGCACATCCGCAACTTCAGCATAATAGCCCACATCGACCACGGAAAGTCCACCCTGGCCGACCGCCTCATCCAGGCCGTGGGGCTGGTCTCCGACCGCGACTTCCGGGATCAGATACTGGACAGCATGGACATCGAGCGGGAGCGGGGCATCACCATAAAGAGCCAGACCGTGTGCCTCCCGTACCGGGCGGCGGACGGGCGCGATTACCAGCTGAACCTGATCGACACCCCCGGGCACGCCGACTTCACCTACGAGGTCTCCCGGGCGCTCGCCTCCTGCGAGGGGGTGCTTTTGGTGGTGGACGCCAGCCAGGGCGTGGAGGCCCAGACGCTCGCCAACCTTTATCTGGCCATGGAGCACAACCTCGCGGTGGTGCCCGTCATCAACAAGATAGACCTTCCCTCCGCCGACATCGAGCGCACCACGAAGCAGATCGAGGAGGACCTGGGCCTGGACCCGGAGAGCGTAATAGCGGTCTCCGCCAAGGAGGGCATAAACATCCCCGCCGTGTTCGAGGCCGTCGTAAAGCACCTGCCCCCGCCCGCCGGCGACCCCGCGGCGCCCTTGAAAGCCCTCATATTCGACTCCCACTACGACGCCTTCCGGGGCACCATCGTGCATTTCAGGGTCTTCGAGGGGACGCTCGCCGCGGGCGACCGCATCATGTTCATGAACACCGGCGCGGTCCACAAGGTGGAGGAGGTTGGGATATTCAAGATCGTCCGCGTCAAGAAGGACCGGATCTCGGCGGGCGAGGTGGGCTACATGATCGCCGGCATCAAGACCGTCTCCGACACCCGCTGCGGCGACACCATAACCCTGAAGGACCGCCCGGCCGACGCGCCGCTGCCGGGCTTCCGGGACGCCAAGCCCGTGGTCTTCTCCTCCATCTACCCAGTGGCCTCCGACGATTACGAAAGCCTCGCCGAGGCCCTGGATAAGCTCAAGCTGAACGACGCCTCCCTCACCTACGAAAAGGACTCCTCCGCGGCCCTTGGCTTCGGCTTCCGCTGCGGTTTTTTGGGCCTCCTTCACCTGGAGGTTGTCCAGGAGCGCCTTGAACGCGAGTACGATCTGTCCTTGATCCTCACCGCCCCCTCCGTCTCCTACAAGCTGGACATGCGCAGCGGCGAGACCATCACCGTGGACAACCCCGCCCTCTACCCGGACCCCAGCCAGATAGAGCGCAGCCACGAGCCCTACATCAAGGCGTCCATCATCGTGCCGGACCGCTACATGGGCGCCGTCATGAAGCTCTGCCTCGACCGCCGGGGCATCAACAAGGGCTACCAATATCTCACCGCCGACCGCATGGAGATGGTCTTCGAGCTGCCCCTGGCCGACGTCATCTACGACTTCTACGACAAGTTGAAAAGCGTCACCCAGGGCTACGGCTCCTTCGACTACGAGATCATCGGCTACCGCGAGTCATCCCTCGTCAAGGTGGACATCTTGATCAACGGCGAGCGGGTGGACGCCCTCTCCCAGCTCGTGCACAAGGACTACGCCGTGGCCCGCGCCCGCCACGCCTGCGAAAAGTTGAAGGAGGAAATCCCCCGCCAGATGTTCAAGATCGCCATCCAGGGCGCCATAGGCGGCAACATAATAAGCCGCGAAACCGTATCCCCGTTCCGCAAGGACGTCACCGCCAAATGCTACGGCGGCGACATCACCCGCAAACGCAAGCTCCTGGAAAAACAGAAAAAAGGCAAGAAGCGCATGAAAATGGTGGGGAGCGTCGAAATCCCCCAGTCCGCGTTTTTGGCGGTCCTCAAAACCGACGACGATTAAAAGCAAAGGCAAGGATTCGCGGGGGGAGGGGAGGGGGAAAACCTTTTGCGCGCAAAAGGTTTTCCCCCT
>JAKAGN010000530.1 GCA_021815525.1 Deltaproteobacteria bacterium | reverse complement strand
GCCCGGAGGCCCGGAACGCCCTCGACCCCGAAACGGCCCTGGAGCTTGCCGAGGCATGGGATGATTACAGGAGCGACAATGAGCTTCGCTGCGCCGTCCTGAGCGGAGCCGGCGACCAGGCCTTCTGCACGGGCGCGGACTTGGGAAAGCTCATCCCCCTGATCACCGGCGCTCGGAAACCGTCCACCGAGGCCGACCGCAGGGTGGCCAAGAACCCGGCCGTGCTCCAGAACGCCTTCTTGCGGGAAATCCCCGTCTACAAGCCCATCGTGGCCGCCGTGAACGGCTACGCGGTGGCGGGCGGCATGGAGATTTTGTACAACACCGACATCCGCATAGCCTCCGAGGACGCCCGCTTCGGCCTCCAGGAGGTGAAGTGGGCCGTCTTCCCCATGATGGGCTCCACGGTGCGCCTGCCGCGCCAGATACCCTACGCCAGGGCCATGGAGCTTCTTTTGACCGGCGAGCTGATGGACGCCCGCGAGGCCCTGGCCTTGGGCTTCGTGAACCGGGTCGTGGAAAAGGGCAAGGTCATGGACGAGGCCCTGCGCTTTGCCGGCCTGATCGAGAAGAACGGGCCGCTGGCCGTCTCGGCCGTGAAGAAATCCGTCTTGAAGGGCCTCAACTTGTCCCTGAAGGAGGCCCTCGCCAAGGAGCTGGAGCTTGGGATCCCGGTGTTTCTCAGCGAGGACGCCAAGGAAGGGCCCAAGGCATTCAAGGAAAAGCGCGAACCCCATTACGAGGGAAAGTGAGCTGCCGTGGAATATTCCTTTCCGATGGGAACCCGCCGCCTCCACGATGACGCCAACTTCAGCTTCCAGCTGAACCGCCTCGCGGTCATGGGGGGCGGCGATGCGGACGAAATCGCGGCCGCGGCCGCCCGCATCCGTGGGATCGACGACTGGACCCGGGAGTTCCTGGCCCTGGGCGAGAAGGCCGAGGCCGGGGAGCGGCTCCTTGCCGCAAGCGCCTACTTCCGGGCCGCGGACTTCTTCCTGCCCTTCGGAGATACCCGCAAAACCCCGGCCTTCGAGAGGGCGGCCGCGCTTTTCCGGCGGCACGCTGCGGCGGATTTCGAAGAAGGCCTCATCATCGAGCACAAGATTCCCTACGAAAGCGGCTTCCTCCCCGCCTGGAGGCTTCCGGCGCCCGAAGGCGGGCCGGAAAAGGGCGTCATAGTGCTCCACGGCGGCTTCGACTCCGCCAAGGAGGAGCTTTACCCGGCGGCCGACCTGGCCCGGAAGGGCGGCCACGAGGTGATCCTCTTCGAGGGCCCCGGCCAGGGCGAGGTCCTGGCGCTGCAGGGCATGGCCATGACCCACGAGTGGGAAAGGCCCGTCAAGGCGGTCCTGGACGCCTTCAATCTCTCCGGCGTGACCCTCGTCGGGCTCTCCCTGGGCGGCTTCCTGGCCCCCCGGGCCGCGGCCTTCGAGAAGCGGATCGCCCGCGTGGTCGCCTGGGACGTTCTCCACGACTTCTTCCACGTCCTAGCCTCGGCCCGGGGCCCCCTCATGGGCGCGGGGATAAGCGTCCTCTCGGCCCTTCGCGCCGACCGCGTCTTGAACGCGCTGGCCCTCAGGAAGGCCGCGCGCGACCCCCTGACGGCCTGGGGCCTGGACCGCGGCATGGGGGTCTTCGGTGAAAAGACCCCGGCCGCCATGTTCCGCGCCGCCAAGAGGTACCGCGGCGGGAAGACCGCGGGCATGATCTCCCAGGACGTCCTCCTTCTGGCCGGCGCCGAGGACCACCTGATCCCGCTTTCCATGTTCCACGCCGACATGAAGGCCATGAAGAACGCCCGGTCCTTGACGGGCCGGGTGTTCACCCGGGCGGAAAACGCCGCGGACCACTGCCAGATAGGAAACCTCCCGCTGGCCCTCTCCACGATAGACGCCTGGATATGCGAACGCAGCGAAAGCCTCCGGGAAAAGAGCCCATGAAAAAGTCCCGCTCCCCCGCGGCCGTGGAGGAAATACGCAGGAAAATCCTCGACGCGGCCCTTTCCCTCATCTCCGCAGAGGGCTTTTCCGCCCTCACCATGCGCGCCCTGGCCAAGCGCCTCGACATGAGCGCCCCCAACCTCTACAACTTCTTCGCCTCCAAGGACGAAATCTACATAACCCTCGTGATCCAGGGCTTCACGCTCCTTCACGAAACCATGCAAAAAGCCGCTAAGGAAAACGCCGACCCCCTCGAACGCGGCCGGGCCATGGCGCTGGCCTACCTCGATTTCGGAATGAATCAGCCCGCCCACTACGAGATCATGTTCACCAGCCGCACCCCAAAGCACGACGACTACGTGGGCACCCCCCTGGAATCCCTTGCCGACATCGAGCTGGACCTTTCCATGAAGGTGGCCGGCCTCGCCACCCAGGCCGCCGCCGGCATAGCGGCCGCCCGCCCCACCGCCACCCCGGTGGATGTCGCCGACGGCGTGATCCACGTCTGGAGCCTTCTCCACGGCATGGTGTCGCTGCGCAACAGCGGCGTCATGGCCTACGTGGCCACGGATCCACCCTCCGCCTACCACCGCGTGCTGGACGGCTTCCTCGCCCTGTACTCCGGGCCGGTCTTGGAGTAGCGGGGCGTGTCGCGGGGGAGGGGGGAAACCTTTTCTGCGAAAAGGTTTCC
>JAKAGN010000529.1 GCA_021815525.1 Deltaproteobacteria bacterium | reverse complement strand
GATCTTGGAGGTGGCGGTGAGGCGGCTCTTGCCCAGGTCGCCGTCGGCGGGCCCCAGGGGGATGTTGTTGATGACGAGGATGCGCACCGAGGCGTCGGCCGCGAGGCTGGGATCGTTGGTGCCGGGGATGTACTGCACGTCCACGCCGGCGTCGTACTGGCCGTTGCCGTTGGTGTCGAAGTAGAGGTCCACCAGGGTGGGATCGAAGCTGCTTCCGGGAATGGCGGTGCTCAAGCCCGCCAGGGTGAAGGAGTCGGGGCCGTTACCGGTGTTGGTGACCCTGAAGAGGAGCGCCTTGTTGGTGTCCCCGGGGTGCACCACCACGTCGGCGGCATCCTGCCAGGCCACCGTCACGTTCAATATCTGGGCCACGGTGACGGTGTTGGTGTTGGAGTCCTGGGTCACGGTCTTGGTGCCCACGGTGTAGGTGGCCGTGGCCTTGTTGGTGATGGGGGTGCCGGCCGCGGTGCCGGCGGCGAAGACCTCACCGGCGCTTGCGGCGAGGAGCACGAGGGTCAAGAAAACCAGCATCATTTTCCGCATGTTGTGCCTCCTAATGGGTTTCGGTGTTGGCTCATCGTTGCCGCCCTTGGTTTTTCTCATGGCTTTGACGCTTGTCTCCTTTCATTCCGGTCAAGGCGTTCCATCCTATGGTGCTCGTGGCTTGTAATCGCTTTTCATGTGTCTTCCTCTCGCGTTGCAGTCATTTACTTCCCGATAAACGCGACAAAAAACCTTACACCGTAAAAAAGTTTGACGTCATCGCAGGCAGGGCCGAGGACTTTTTAAAGTCATGTGCGCGCCACCCGCCGTCCAGTTGCGATAGAATGATAATTATTTCTATATTCCAATGTAACATCGAAAAAATATTGATCTAATATGTATAAAATCTAACTATTTTTATGAAATAACCTGCGACTTATCGCACGATTATTTCAAAAATTTTGCTCCCGCTAAAAACTGAAATACGTCTACGCAAAAAATGTGCCATATTTCTCCAATCCAGAGGTCGCCGATAATAACATCTTTAAATTACAATAAATTTATACGAGGACTTCAGCCATGCCCACACAAAAGGATGGCTTGGTTGCGACCACAGGCCTAAATAGCGTCCGTATTTGGAACAGCGTTTTATGAAAACAGTTATAACTATCTTAAATTATAGATATTTTTATATGCACCTTTTTGGAACATGGCTCCGAAAAACATACGCCTTTCCAGGGGCCGGCGAAATCTGACGAATAAAAAATGCCATGAGAATCATTTTGATAGCTTTCCATAACAAAAAGAATGACTATCGAGTAGTCCCTGAATATCCCCTTTTTTACGGGGCAATTTTCGTCGCCGGTAGAAAAAAGGTTCGATTCCACCGTCCCATGACGGGCCGCTGTACACGGCCCAGCCTTCGGTTTTTCCTTGCCCTTCCGGTGATTTTTCCGTAGACTTGGCGGTAAAAAGACTTCCCGCCTCGCTGGGGCATGATTTTTCAACACCCCGAAAAAATTCGTTTTATCTGGCTTTCAAGCCACTCAGGCTTCCAAAGCGAAGGAGTACGCCATGCGCAGGCACCGGGCCGCTCTCATGGGTTGGACGGGATTCGTGTTTCTGGTGATCGCCCTGGGGCTCCTGCTGGGCACGGCCGGAGCCGGAAAGAGCGGCCCCATCAAGATCGTGAGGATGACGCCCGGGGGCGAGGAGGTGGAAAACGCCCGCCAGCTGGTCTTCACCTTCAACCGGCCCGTGGTTCCCCTTGGCCGCATGGAGCGCGACGCGGCGGAGATTCCCGTCACCATAAGCCCCGCGGTGGACGGCCGCTGGCGCTGGCTGGACACCGAAACGCTGGCCCTGGACCTTGCCGAGGCCGCGGCCTTCACACCGGCCACGCGCTTTAACGTCACCATGACGCCGGGAATAAGGGCCGAGGACGGCCAGACGCTGGCCCGGCCCTTTTCCGGCGGCTTCACCACCGTCACCCCGCGCGTGACCCGGGTTCAGCACTACACCTTCGCCTCCCCGGTGAAGCCCCTGCTTGTCGTGGCCTTCAACCAGAGGGTCACGCGGGACTCGGTGAAAAAGGCGCTGGTCATGAGCCCCCACGGGACCCTTGACGGCATGATGCCCGTTACGGTGGAGCCGCTTCCCGAAAGGCTCAGGGACGAGTACCGCTACCAGGATTGCCGGAGAGACGAAGCCTACGGCGGGGATGACATGGACGAGGAGGACGGCGACGGGGAACCGGCCGGCGCGCAGCCTTCGGCGGAAACCGCAACGTCGCAGTCGGCCGCGGCCTCCCCCGCCAAGGCGCCAGCGGCTTCCGCCAACGAGGACTGCCTGTGGCTGGTCTCCCCGGCCCGGGATCTTGCGCCCGACAAGGGCTACGACCTCGTGGAGCAGCCGGGCCTCGTCTCCACGGAAGGTCCTGTCCGCGGCAGGGGCCACGGAAGGGCGGCGGGCCTCCACACTTACGGGGCCTTCCGCTTCTTCGGCGTCTCGGGCCAGGACCGTTACGAAAAGGAGGTCCTCTTAAAGCCCGGCCGCCCCGCAAAAAAACGCGTGCTCCTCTACCCGGAGTACGGAATCTACCTTTCCTTCAGCGCGCCGGTTTCCTACACCGAGATCGTGAAGCACATA
>JAKAGN010000528.1 GCA_021815525.1 Deltaproteobacteria bacterium | reverse complement strand
CCAGGAGGAACTGCGAGCGAGCCGAGATAGTCCCGTTCGCGCGGGGCCCTTTCGTCTCCTTCGCCAACTGCGGCCTTCCATACCACGTGGGAAACGTCATCACGAAGGAAGACGACCTCCTGGTGGCGAGCCCGGAGCTTTTCAACCAGCGCTTCAACATAGACGTCCGCACCGGAAGCGAGGTCACGGCCGTCGACCGCTCGCGCAAGGAGGTGACGGTGCGCTCCGTCGCCACCGGCCGCGAGTACGCGGAACGCTACGACGCGCTGGTGCTGGCTCCAGGGGCCTTCCCGGTGCGCCCCGCCATTCCGGGCGTGGACCTTCCTGGCGTCTTCACCCTAAGGAACATTCCCGACACAAGGAACATCCGGGAGTGGATACAGGCCGCGCCCGTCAAACGCGCCGTCGTGGCCGGGGCGGGCTTCATCGGCATCGAGATGGCGGAAAACCTCGCGCACAGGGGGATAGCCGTAACCGTGGTGGAGATGGAGCGCCACGCGCTGCCTTCCCTGGACCCCGAGATGAGCGCGCCCCTTCATGCCGCGCTGCGCAGAAACCGCGTGGAGCTTAAAACCGGGACGGCGGTGAAAGCCATCCACCAGGCGGCCGGTGGCCTTGGGGTGGAGCTTTCGGACGGCCAGGATATTCCGGCGGACATGGTGCTCCTGGCCGTGGGGGTGAAGCCCGAAACCGCCCTTGCCCGGGGCTGCGGCCTGGAAATCGGCGTTTCGGGCGGCATCAAGGTGGACGGCTTCATGCGCACCGGCGACCCTTCCATCTACGCCGTGGGGGACGCCGTGGAGGTGACCGACCGTATCACCGGGCTTCCCCGGCTCCTGGCGCTGGCCGGGCCCGCCAACCGGCAGGGGCGGCTAGCCGCGGACGCCATTTTCGGCATGAACGCGCGCGAGCCCTTCGCCGGCGTCATGGGAACCGCGGTATGCGGCGCATTCGGAATTTCCGCGGCCCAGACGGGCCAGACGGAAAAATCCCTGGCCAAGGCCGCCGCCGCCGGCGTCTCCATCCCCTACGATGCGGTCTTTTGCCACCCCTTCCATCACGCCTCCTATTACCCCGGCGCGAAGGTCATGGTTTTGAAGCTCCTCTTCGCAAGGGACGGCGGCCGCATCCTGGGGGCCCAGGCCGTGGGCGAGGAGGGAGTCCCGCGACGGATCGACGTCATCGCCTCCCTCATGGCCAAAAACGGCACGGTTTACGATCTCGAGGAGGCCGAGCTTTGCTACGCGCCGCCCTACGGCTCCGCCAAGGACGCCGTGAACGTGGCCGGCATGATAGCCGCGAACTCGCTCCGGGGTTATGCGCCGGTGGCCCAGTGGCGGGACGCCAAGGCTTCCGGAGCCCTTCTCCTGGACGTCCGGGAGCCGGAGGAAACCGCCCGGGGCTACGCCCAGGGCGCGGTCCTGACGCCCCTCCACACCCTCCGGCGCTCCTTCGCGCACCTTCCCCGCGACCGTGAAATCTGGGTTTATTGCTGGAGCGGCCAGCGTTCCCACTTCGCCACCCGCTTTCTGATGGAAAACGGTTTCAAGGCCAGGAACATCATGGGCGGATGGGCCCTGCGGGGATTTTTGACCCCGTTTTTCGACGTGCCTTAGCCGCTGGCCGTCACAAACCCCGGCACAACAAGGAGACGCCATGCTGCAGCTTCACGAGCCCGGCTTCACCGCCCACAGCGAGCTGGCCGCGGCCGAGCCCTTCCCGCCCACCTGGGGCGACATGGAGGAGCTTAGCCTGGTCACCGATGACTGGATCAGCAAGGTCCGGGAGCGCCGCCGCCAGATCGCCAGGTCGAGGGGCGGGGTTCTGGCCCGCCTCGACGCCTTCGACCAGGCGCTCCGCACCGAACGCATGGAGCACCTGGACGAGGAGAGCTTCCCCACAGCCAAGAAGTGGAAGATGGTCTCGGGCATCCACATCCTAAACCTCTCCCTCCTGACCTATCACCGCATACTTTGGATACTGGCGCCCCTCATACGGGACCTCGCCGAAAAAAAGGGCCGGCCCGTGAAGCTCCTGGAGCTTGCCTGCGGCTCCGGCGAGTTCACCCTGGGGCTTTCGCGTCTCGCCCGGAAAAAGGGCCTGCCGGTCGTTCTCACCGGAAGCGACTACATCCCCGCATACGTGGAGAAGGGGAACAAGACCGCGGCCAGGCGCGGGCTTCCAGTCTCGTTCCGCGAGGTGAACGCCTTCGACATGCGCTCCGTTTCCAAAGGCGAGTTCGACCTCATGTTCATAAACCAGAGCATCCACCACTTCTCGCCCGGCCAGATCGCCATGATGATCGCCCAGTCGAGGCTCTTGGGCGCGGACGCCTTCTTCGGCTTCGACGGCTTCCGGAGCATCCGGGTCCTTTTGGGGCTTCCCCTCCTCACGTCGGTATCTCTTAGGCCCTACATGGTTCACGACGCCGTGGTCTCGGCCCGCAAGCTTTACTCGGAGCTGGAGCTTTCGCTCATAGCCGCCATCGCGGCCCCCGGCTCCCCGGCCCTCGCGCTGCGCTCGCTCCCCCTCACCCACACCGCCTTCGTGGTGCGCCACGACCTCGCGCCGGCCAGGGACAAGGGGTGAGCCCCGCGGGGGAGGGGAAGGGGAAAACCTTTTGCGCGCAAAAGGT
>JAKAGN010000527.1 GCA_021815525.1 Deltaproteobacteria bacterium | reverse complement strand
GAGGCGCGCGTAGTAGCGGGTCGCGGCGTAGATGACGGGAATGACCACCACGAAGGTGAGCGCATATATCCAGTCCAGGGCGAAGGCCACCACGAGGATCCCGGCGATGGTGGGAAGGCTCTGCACGAAAACCACCAGGAAGGCCTCCAGGATGGCCTGAATTTCGGCCGTGTCGTTCGATATCCGGTTGGTTAAATCCCCGCTTTTGGCCTTCTCGAAAAATGACTGGGGAAGGTTGATGAGGTGGCTGAAGAGGCGGCCGCGCACCGTGAGCGTCACGTTCTGACCGAGCCGTACGAGTTCCACCTGGGCCACGTAGATGAAAAGGCCGCTCAAGAGGGCCAGCACCACGTAAACGCCGATGGCCCGGTAAACCGCGCCCCCCATGCCCTGGTGGAATATGCCTTGGAGGGAAGCGAAGATGAAGTGCAGAAGCCCCGTCTTGTCGCCGCTTATCCGTCCGGCGCTGGGGACCTCCACGATGATGCGGTCGATGATGAACTTCATGGGCCAGGGAAGCACCAGCGTCATGGCGCTCATCGCAAGAAGGCTCGCAGCCACCGTTACCGCCGTTTTCCACTGCTTTTTCGCGGCCAGCCATATCTGCGATTCGAGCAGTTCCCGGGCGCTTTTCAGCATGGGGGCCCTCCTTTTTCCGGGAAACGGGGAAAACGCCTTTGAATCAATGCGCCGCGCAAAGGTGCGCCCAGAGGTTTTCGAGGCCGGATTTCAGCGTGTGGCGGGGTGTGAAGCCAAGAAGGTTCCGGGCAAGGCTTATGTCGGCGCAGATGCGGCGCACGTCGGCGGCCCGCGGCGGCGCAAAGACCGGCGTTATGGATTTTCCGGAAACCTCGCCAAGGGTTTTTACAAGGGAGAGGATGGATGTCTCGACGCCGGTTCCCACGTTTATAACCTCGCCGCGGCCCACGATTTTCGAGTCGAGGGCCGCCAGGATCGCCGCGGCCACGTCCTTCACGTACACGAAGTCCCGGCTCTGGAGGCCGTCGCCGAAAACCTGCGGCGCGCGGCCGTGGAAGGCGTCGTCGGCAAAGCGTGAGATCACGCCCGAGTAGGGCGAGGAAGGGTCCTGCCGCGGGCCGTAAACGTTGAAAAAACGGAGGCTCACGCCGCTCACGCCGTAAAGCCCCGCGAAAACCGAGACGCAGTGCTCTCCGTGGAGCTTGGAGGCCGCGTAGGGCGAGCCCGGCGCGGGGAGGCGGTCTTCGCGCAACGGCTCGCCGTCACCCTCGCCGTAGACCGCGCAGGAGCTGGCGAAAACGATCCGCTTCACGCCCGCCTTCCGCGCCGCGTTCACCGCGTTGAAGGCCCCGGTGGTGTTCACGCCGTGGGTGCGCTCCGGCCGGTCCACGGACTCGAAGACCGTCACCAGGGCCGCCAGGTGGATTACCCTCGAGACTCCCTTCATGGCGGCGGAGAGCGCATCCGGATCGCGGATGTCGTCGTTTACAAATTGAACGCTTCCCCGCACGGGCTCGATGTTTTCGAGCTTTCCGGCGGATAGATCGTCCAGCACGCGGATTTTTTCGCCCCGTTCGACAAGGGCCTCGCAGACGTGGCTTCCAATGAATCCGCATCCGCCGGTTACAAGGATCATGAAGACGTCCATTTCTGATTTTCGGAATGGATCAGTGCGGGCCTCATCCCCAAAAAAGCCTTTCCGGGTAATCTCCGCGGTCGATGAGCGCGGCCAGGTGGCGGCTCACCTCGTCCCTGTCCTCCCGGTAGGTGACCCCCACCCATCGGTCAGGGCTTTCCAGCACGGCAACCCGCGCGCGCCCGTCCCGGATCATGCGGTCCACGGCCGAGGGCAGGAAGAACTCGGCGGAAAGATCATCCTGGCGCTCGGTCAGAAACTCCCGGAACTGGGTTTTAAGCTCCGCGAAAAAATCCGGGGAGAAGCCCCAGAAGTTGAGGGACACCTGGTTCTGTCCCGAGAGCGGGTGCAGGCTTCCGTCCGCGTTTTTGTAACAGACGCCCAGCTGTGGCAGGCGTTCGATTTTCGTGCGTTCCGTGACGGAGGCAAGGAAGCCCTCCGGCGAAACCTCGCACACCCCGCGCGAGACCGGGCCGTTTTCCGAGAGGGTGTTTTCGAGGAGAAAGCCCACCATGGCGTATCGCCCGCTCCCGCCGGCGCTGCCCTTCAGGAACTCGGCCATGCGCGCGTAGGCCGCGCGGCCGTAAAAATCGTCGGCGTTCACCACGCAGAAGGGCTCGTTGACGACGTTTTCGCACACCATGACCGCGTGGCCGGTGCCCCAGGGCTTGGTCCGCTCCTCGGGCGCGTAGAAGCCGGTCGGCAGGGCCGAAAGCTCCTGGAACACGTAGCTCACCGGGGCCTTGCGGGAAAAGCGGCGGCCGAAGGACTGCTCCATCTGGGCGGCGAAATCCCGGCGGATCACGAAGACCAGCCGGTCGAAGCCGCAAAGGAGGGCGTCGTAAACCGAGTATTCCAGGATGCACTGGCCCCGGTCGTCCACGGCGTCCAGCTGCTTAAGGCCGCCGTAGCGGGAGCCCATCCCGGCGGCGAGCACCACGAGCGTAGGCATGGATGATCTTGGAAGGATTTGCGGGGGAGGGCGGGAAAACCCTTTTTAAAAAAAGGGTTGTTCCCTCCCTC
>JAKAGN010000526.1 GCA_021815525.1 Deltaproteobacteria bacterium | reverse complement strand
TCAGTGGGTCCCGGGCCCGTACAAGGACATGACCTGGACCCAGGCGCGCGCGTGGGCCTCCCGGCTGGACATCCGCGGGCTCAAGTGGCGGATGCCCACCGTGAAGGAGTTGAAGACCCTCTTCGACACCGAGTTCAAGCCCGAGAACATCTCCAAGATATTCAAGCTCTCCGCCTGGTACGTCTGGAGCGGCCAGGAGCAGGGACCCACCACCGCCTGGGCCTTTTTCTACACCCACGAGGCCGAGGACTGGAGCACCAAGGCGGCCTCCCGGGGCTTCCGGGCGCTGGCCGTCCGCAGCGCCGCCGCCAAGGAGTGAGGGTAAAGGACAAGGAAGACAGTTCCGGGGAAGGGGGCGTTTGCTCATGGAAGGCTCCCCTCCCTCGCCATTCCACGGCGCCACCCGCCCTCGCCCCTTTCAAGACGCTTTGAATTCTGAAAACGACGCCGGGCCCCTTCGCCGGTATCGTTTCTTCGAGGAATCCATGAACACGCTCCGGCGAATCCTCATCCTGATCCTGGCGGCGCTTTTGCCCGCGTCCTGCGACCCCTCCGCCTTCGGCCCCCAGGGACCCGATCCCCGCAGCACGGCCGTGCCCCTGGCCCGCGTCCGCACCGAGCTTTCCAACGCCGGCTACACGCTGCTCCGCCCGGGCGCGGTGGCAGGCGAGCCCGGCAGCATCGTGAACGCTTCCGGCATGGTGGCGCCGCGCCCCGAGTCCGTGGCGGTGGCAAGCCGGCCCGCAAGCTTCTACGGGCTTTCGGCCGACGTCCGCGTGAGCGCCTCGGATTTCCCGGACCTTTTCGGGAAGGAGGCCGCTGCGCTGCTTGCGGCCGCATCCGTCACCGACCTGGTGGCGGAGTTCCGGCAGGTCTCCGTGCGCGCGATCCCGGCGGACCTGCCCACGGACCGGGCCGCCCTTTCCGAACTTCCCTACGCCTTTCTGGCGGCCCTTTCCCGCGCAGCCCAAAAGGACGGCGACAGCTTCCTCCTGGCCGGAATCGTGGAGTGCCGGACCGAATCCTTCCGCATCTTTTTTGAAGACCCCCAGGCCTTCAAGGAAAAATCCGTGGCAGTGGCCCGGCTTTTCGGCCCTGAGGCCGGCCGCATCGAGTACCAGGGCCGCCGCCGGGCCCTCCTTTCGCTGTCGCCCTCCTCGGGGACCGTGGCCGTCGCGGCGCGCTGGCTCGGCGGGGCCGGCCTCGACGGGGCCCTCATCCGGGAGGCTTTGAGCCCCGCCTACACCCTGCGCATGGACGGCATCGACGATTACGGCTACGCCTTCGTGAACGACCAGGAGGCCGTAAGCGGCGTGGACGACGACTCGGGCGAGGTGCCCATCGGCGCGCTCCTCCACCCTGGCCAGAACACGGTGCTTTTCCAGGTGGTCAACACCAAGGGCGAGCTGGCCTACCACGTTTCCGTGAAGGCCCGGGGCCGCGCGGACTGGACCTGGGAGCGCGCCTGCGGCAAGAAGGGCAAGAAGGGCTGCTCCCGGAAGCTTGGGATGTTCGAGGAAAAATGCGTGGTGACGTGCGACGACGCCATGCAGTGCACCGTGAAATGACCGGGCGGGCAGGAACCGCGGGGTAGGGGAGCCCCGGTTGCCGTGACTGCCTCACAATCGTAACGTGCGCCGTTTTTTTGGCGATTGACCCAAAAGGACGAGGAGGGCCCCTTGGTCCGCCGCGTCCCTTGACATCGAGGAATTTCTCATGGCCCCTTCCGCCCATGCCCGGCGCTGGATAACCGTGGCCTTCGTGGTTCCGGTTCTCGTCGTATTTTTTTTGAAGGCCCCGGCCGTCGCGGTGTGCGTGCTGGCCGCCATCGTGGCCTCGCTGGCCCTGTGGGAGTACTTCAACGTCTTCTGCAAGGTGGAAGCCCCCCACAAGGACTTCGGCTACTGGCTCTCGGTGGCCCTGGGCGCCATCATCCTGGGCGCGGCGGTAAGGGGCTCCTTCGAGTCCATGTTCGTGGCCATATGGATGGCCTTCCTCTCCTTCTCGGCCCGGGCCCTCATCGGCTACAACCGGGGCAACCCCGGCTTCGAGAAGCTCGCCGTGGAGGCGGTCTCCATCCTCTACGTCCCAAGCCTCCTGGCGGCTCTGCTCCTCATCCGGCGGGGCGATCACGGGGTGGCGTGGCTCTTCTTCGTCCTTTTCCTGGCCTTCATCTCCGATACGGGGGCCTTTTACGCCGGCCGCTTCTTCGGCCGCCGCAAGCTCATACCCAAGATAAGCCCCGGCAAAACCGTGGAGGGCTCCCTGGGAAGCATCGCGGCGGACCTCGTGGTGGTTACGGCCTTCAAGTATTTGGTTCTAAAGGACCTCTCCTGGGCCATCTGCGTGCCCCTGGCGGTTTGCGCCGCCGTGGCCACCCAGATGGGGGACCTTTTCGAGTCCATGATGAAGCGCTCCTTCGGGGCCAAGGACTCGGGCATCTTCTTCCCCGGGCACGGCGGAATGCTGGACCGCATCGACGGGATGCTCTTCACGGGACCGGTGGTGTACTGTTTTCAGCTCATCCACAGCTACCTTTGATGGCTTCGTAAAAAGGCGTGATGCTTCGTTGCGCTTCGCCGCGCGGCTCGGTCACGTATAAATAATACGCTCCCTTCGCGCACGCCTCGCGCGCCTTGCCTG
>JAKAGN010000525.1 GCA_021815525.1 Deltaproteobacteria bacterium | reverse complement strand
AAGCGGGATTCGGCCTCCGCGTAGTTCTCGGAGTGCATGGCCAAAAGCCCCAGGTCGTTTTGAACCTGGGGCGAGCCGGGGGCCAGCGCGAGGGCCTTTTCAAGGGACTCGCGGGCGCGGGCGGGGTTTCCCGCCCCCTCCAGGGCCACGGCCAGCTCCACCAGAAGCGCCGGGCTCCGGGGGGCCGCGGCCGAGCGTTTTTCGAGGTCCGCCACGGCGGCGCGGGCCGCGTCGAGCCGCGCCCTGGCCCGGGCCGCGCGCTTTGCGGCCGCCTGGCTTACGGGGTTCTTAGGATCCACGGCCGCGGCCGAGTCGAAGACCTTCACGGCCTCGGAAAGGCGACCGGCGACGGAAAGGAGCGCGCCCAGGGTCATGCGGGCCTGGATGTTTCCCGGATCCAGGGCCGCGGCCTCCTTGTAGCGGTCGGCGGCCGCAAGTATTTGCCCCGTACGGTGCAGGGCGTGGCCCCAGTTCATGCGGATTCCGGCGTTTTGCGGATCAAGGGCCGCGGCCCGGGCGAAAAACTCGGCGGCCTCCTTGAAGCGGGCGAGCCCGCTTAGGGCGCTGCCCGCGGCATCGTAGGCAAGGGCCAGGTCCGGCGCGGCCAAAATGGCCCGGGCAAGGTAGGGCAGGGCCTTTTCGGGCTTGTTCTCGTAGAGCAGGATGCGCCCCGCCGTAAGGTTCACGAGGGGGTTCGAGGGGTCCGCCGACAAGGCGGGCGCAAGGAAGGCCCAGGCCTCGGGGAAGCGGGAAAGCTTGGCCAGCACGAAGGCCCCGTTCACCAGGGGCGAGACGTCCCGGAGGCCCGCCCTGACCGCGGCCCGGTACGCGTCCGCGGCGTCCGCCAGGCGGTTCACGTCGGGATGCTCCAGGACGCGGCCCAGGTTGAACCAGGCGTCGGGGTCCCTTGGCGCCAGCTTCACGGCGGCCTGCGCCTCCGAAAGAGCCTGCACCGCGCGGCCCTCGCGCATGAGGGCCACCGCGAGGCTGTAGCGGGGGCGGGCCTTTTTGGGCGACTTCATGACGGTGTCGGACCAAAGCGCCACCGGGTCGGACCAGGCCTCGTTCCGCGCGTGGGTGGCCGCCCCCGAAAGAAGCGCGAGGATGAGGCACAGGCCCGCGGCCAGCGCCGGCCTGCCCGCGAAGCGGAAAAGCGTGGCCGAAAAGAGCAGGAAGAGGAGCGCGGAGGGCAGATAGACCCTGTGCTCGAAGACCATTTCGAGGCCGATCACCGAGCTTTCGATGGCAAGGTTGCCGAAGTACCACAAAATTGCGAAGGAGGCGAGCCTCTGCCGCCGGGCCAGGACCAGGGAGGCGGCGAGGAGCGCCGCCACCGCCGCGATGCAAGCCGCCGTGGAGGGCGGATCGAAAAGCCCCCGGGAAAGCGGGTAGTCGTAGTCCAGGTTCAGGCGCGAGGGAAGCGGCAGGACCAAAAGCGAAAGGTAGTGAATGAGCACCCGAAACTGCGTGAGGAGACGCTCCCCCATGCTGAAGTCCCGCACCGCGTAGGGCCCGGCAAGGGTCTTTTCCGGGTGCAGCCCCGTGGCCCAAAGCCCCACAGCGCCCAGGAAGACGAGGGAGGCCAGGAGATAGAAAACGCCGCGCCTCACGAGCCAGGCCCGGTCGAGATCCTGGAAGAAGAACCACTCGTAGAGCGCCAGGAAGGCCGGCAGCATGGCCGCGTTCTCCTTGGAGCCCGCCGCAAGGAGCCCGAAAACCGCGCAGGCCGCAAACCAGCCCGCCCGCCGGCCCCCCGGGGGCCCCAGCCGCCCCTTGGCGTAGGCCGCGAAGGCCGCCAGGTAAAAAAGCGCGGCCAGGATGTTCATCCGCTGCACCACGTAGCTCACGCTCTGGGTGGCAAGGGGCGACAGGAGCCACAGGAGGGCCGCGAAAAAGGCCGCGGCGCGCGCCGACTTTCCGTATCGCCCCGAAAGGGCGGGGGTGGAGAGCGTGAGGAGCGCGAAAAGGTAGAGCACCACCGCCGTCAGCGCGTGGAGCGCCACGTTCACCGCCCGGAAACGGGCCGGATCGAGCCCCCCGAAGTAATAATCGAGCGCGAAGCTCAGCTTGGGGACCGGACGGTTGGGGGACGGCCCCTCGAAGGCGGCCCGCAAAAGCCCCCCAGGCGACAGGTTCTGTATGCGGATCAGGTAGTTGTCGCCGATGTGGTCGCCGTCGTCCAGAACGAAGGGGCCGGGCAGGGCGTTGTAGTAGGCCGCGAAGGCCGCGGCCGCGAAAAGCGCCGCCACCGCGGGCAGCAAGAGCTTCCGGAATATCGGCTTCATGGTGTTTTTCGTTCGATCGGGGGGTGATTGTGCAACCCGTAACCCTCAAATTTTGCCGGAAAGAAGGCCCGGGGCGGTTTCAAGCCCCCGGCCCGTCTCCTTCGGCCTCGGCGGACCAAGGCCTCCGTAGGTTCTTATCCCCCCACGCGCCTGGCCAGGGTTTCGCGGTACAGGGGCGAGGCCCGGAAGGCGGCCAGGTCCGGGTCGGTTTCGAGGGCCTTGGTGTCCTTGAAGCCTAAGGCCAAAAGCTTTTCGAGCCTGCGGGCGGCCTCTTTCATGTCGCCTTTCAGGGAGTTGAGGCACACCATGTTGTAGGCGGCCGGGATATTTTTGGGATCGAGGGCCAGCGCCTTATCGAAGGCCTTCAA
>JAKAGN010000524.1 GCA_021815525.1 Deltaproteobacteria bacterium | reverse complement strand
TCCACTATCTGAAGCTTTCAGTGTGGCCGCATCCGCTTTCCATGGACTACGGCTGGCCCTTCGAGCCCCTTTCGCAAACCTGGCCCCAGGGCCTTTTCCTCTGCCTCCTTTTCGCGGCCACGGCCTGGGGCGTGGCGCGAAGGCTTCCGGCGGCCTTCCTGGGGGCCTGGTTTTTCCTGACGCTCGCGCCCTCGTCGAGCCTTAAACCCCAGCTCGATCCCGCCTTCGAGTACCGCATGTACCTGGCGCTGGCGGCTATTACCACGGCCCTGGCCGCGGCGGCGGCGGGGGCCGGAGGGGCCCTCGAAAAAAGGCGTCCGGGAGTGTCGTTTCCGCTGCGGCTGGCCGGAGTCTTCACGGCTGCGGCCCTGGTCCTGACCCTTACGGTATTGACCCTAAGGCGTAACGACGACTACCGAAGCCCCGAGAAGCTCTGGGCCGACACCATCCGGGTCTCGCCCGGAACCTTCCGGGCGCATTTCGCCCTGGCGAACGAAATGGCGGCCAAGGGGCGGAGCGCGGAGGCCTACGCCCTCTACATCGAGGCGGCGCGCCGCTCGCCCGACGACCCGAAGCCCGCGAACAACCTGGGGCTCATGCTCCTGAAGCTGGGCCGCACCGACGAGGCCATCGGCTGGTTCCGCAAATCCATCGCCGTTTCCCCGCGCTACGACCGGGCCTACGTGAACCTTGGCGAGGCCCTGATGCGCAAGGGCTTGAGGGACGAGGCCCGGGCCGTCCTGGCGCAATCAATAAGCCTTTCCCCGGACTCGGCCCAGGCGCGGCTCGACATGGGGCTTTCCCTCATGCACGAGGGCAGGGCCGCCGAGGGCGAGGCGCTGTGCAGAGAGGCCCTGGCCCTGGAGCCGGACCTGGCCGAGGGGCGTTACAACTTCGCGCTGGCCCTCCTTGCCCAAAACCGCACGGCCGAAGCCTCGGAGGAGCTGTTGAAGGCTGTCTCCTCCAAGCCGGACTTCTACGAGGCCCTGGTGAACGCAGGCGCCGTCCTCATGGGCCTGAACCGCGTCCCGGAGGCCACTGCGCTCCTCGCGCGGGCCGTGGCCCAGAAGCCGGATTCCTTGGAGGCCAACTTCAACCTTGGAAACGCCCTGGCGTCCCAAAACCTCTGGGCCGAGGCCCTGCCCCACTACGAGAAGGCCCGGGACCTGGCGCCCTCAAACGCCGGCATCCGCGGCAACCTGGGCATCACCCTCATAAACCTGGGGCGCCGCGACGAAGCCTTGAAGGAGCTTTCCGAGGCCGCGCGCCTGGACCCCCAAGACGGCCGCATCCGGCAGCTTATAGTTCAGCTTCGCGGCGCGCCCCGGTAAGGCGAACCGCGGTTTTCCCCATCCCCCGAAAGGATCCCCCATGCCCTCCACCCCCGCCCACAAACGGCTCGCCGGAAAGTTCATGTTCAAGAAAACCTTCCCACAAGGCTTTGAAAGCGACGCCCTGGTGGAGCTTGTCGCCCACATCTACACCGAGGAGGAGGCCGAGGTCGCCTGCGCCCTTTCCTTCACCCCCAAGCCCGCGGCGCTGATCGCGCGGCGCCTCAAGCGCCCGGTGTCCGAAATCCGGCCCATACTGGAGGCCATGTCCGAACGCCTGACCATCATAGGGGTCAAGGCCGCTGGCGTGCCCCTCTACGGCTTCGCCATGCTGGTGCCGGGCGTCTACGAGTTCCAGATGATACGGAGCCGGGGCGAGGGAGCGGACCTCGCCCACTACAAGCGCTTCGCGGAGCTTTTCGAGGATCTCTACTCCGAGTACCTCGCCTGGGCGCAACCGCGGACCCTTGGAAAGGACCTCCGCTTCGGCCGCATCGTGGCCGTGGAAAAATCCCTGGAACGAACCAGCGGCGTGATGCCCCTGGCCACCGACCGCTACTCCGAAATCGTCGAGCGCAACAAGAGCTTCTGCCTCGTCAACGTCTGCGCCTGCCGCCGCGAGCAGGAGCTTCTGGGAAAGGGCTGCGGCCGCGGCATGGACGTGTGCTCGGGCATGGGAATGCTGGCGGACCTGGCCATCGAAAAGGGCCTCGCCCGCCGGGTCTCCCGCGAGGAGTTCATGGAGGCCAAGACCCGCGCCAGCTCCCTGGGCCTCGTCCACATGGTGGATAACCTCACCGACCCCATGCAGGTCTGCTCCTGCTGCACCTGCTGCTGCGGCGCGCTTAGGATGCTCAAGGACTACAACGTCCCCACCGTCATCGTGGGCAGCCACTTCGAGGCCGCCGTCGACGAGACCCTCTGCAACGGCTGCGGCAAGTGCGCCAAGACCTGCCCCATGGAGGCCATCACCCTATCGGGCGAAAAAAAGAAGAAAAAGGCCCGCGTCAACTACGCCCGCTGCATAGGCTGCGGACTGTGCATCGATAAATGCGACAAGACCCGCGCGCTCTCCCTCAAGGAACGAGCCGGGCACAAGCCGCCCTCCAAAAACCCCGTGGACTATTACTCCGAACGCGTGCAGGAGCTGATGGGCAAGGACCTCCCCTTCCTCAAGATGCTGGGCCTTGGCGTCGGCAGCGCCCTCTACGACATCGCCCCCCGCAAGCTCTCGGGCCCCAGGTACAAGGGGAAAGGCTGAAAGCAAGTTGCGTTCAAAGAGAGAGAATGCGCGGGGGGAGGGGAAACCCTTTTCGCAGAAAAGGGTTTC
>JAKAGN010000523.1 GCA_021815525.1 Deltaproteobacteria bacterium | reverse complement strand
GAAAAGCCAAGAGCCACGCGTACTTTCTGTACGTGGCGGAATTGGCTTTGAAGCGCGACGCCGCAGTTCGCGTTTTTAGACAGGCGGTTAGAAACGTGGAATTTCCTTTACCTCAAGCCGGTTTGACAGTAATGAATCGAAGGTTCTCTGTCAAGCCCGGCCCGTTGACCGGCCGGACACGGCCGCATGAAGCGGGCTTAACTCCTGCGGGACCGACATGGCCGAAAAACCCTCCGTACTTCTCGTGAACCCCCACTGGACCGGCATCGGGCGGCAGAAGCAGCGCCAGTTCCGGCGGGTGTGGCCGCCGCTTTGCCTGGCTCTCGCCGCCGCCATGCTGGAGCGCGAGGGCTTTTCCGTCGAAATCCTGGACAACAACGCCCTGGGGCTGCCCCTGACGGAGGTCGCACAAAAGGCATCTTCCTTCGACAAGGTTTTCGTAACCTCCACACCCTACGACCGCTGGCAGTGCCCCTCCATCTCCATAGGCTTCTTCCTGGAAACCGCCCGCGCCGTTGCGCCCGAAAAGCTCGTGATCCTGGGAGGGCACGTCACCGAGCGGCCCGAGACGCTCCTCCGCGCCACCGGGGCCCGGGCCGCCATCCTCTCGGAGCCCGAGGAAAGCATCCTCGCCGTGGCGGAAAGGGACGATCCAGCGGCCGGCCGCGACACCCGGCCCGACATCCCCGGCCTCGCCTTTCTCTCGGATGGGCGGCTCGTCCGCACCGCGCCCCGCGAGCCCATCGCCGACCTGGACTCGCTCCCCTTTCCGGCCTTCCATCTTCTTCCGATGGAGCGCTATCATTATTTTCCGGTCATGGGCCGCGGCTTCGCCATTCTCGAAGCCTCCCGGGGCTGTCCGGCCCGCTGCACCTTCTGCTATCTCGGGATGTACGGGAAGAAGCTTAGGCGCAAATCCGTGCCGCGCTTTCTGGACGAGGTGGAGGCCGTGGTTTCGCGCCACCGGCTGCGGAACCTCTACTTCATGGACCTGGAGTTCGCCCTGGACCGGGCCTGGGTCCTTGCGTTCTGCAAAGGAATGACGGAACGCGGAATCCTTGTAAACTGGTGCTGCCAGACCCGGGTCACCGACATGGACGGGGAGGTGGCCGCCGCCATGCGCAAGGCCGGCTGCTCCCTGATTCATTTTGGCGTGGAGGCCGGAAACGCGGAAATCCTGGCCTCCACCCGTAAAGGCATCACAGCCGCCAAGGCCGTTGAGTCCGTAAGGGTCTGCCGCAGCCACGGCATCCGCACCGCGGTCTTCATGAACTTCGGCTTCCCCGGGGAAACGGAGGCCCAGATGGAGGAGACCATAGATCTCGCGCGCGCCATGAACCCCACCTACGCCTCGTTTCATCTCATCGTGCCCTTTCCCGGGACTCCCTTGGCCGAAAAGCTCTCCGTGGACCCCGAGGCCTTCCCAGCGGACCAGTATCCGTCGTATAATTTCGTGGATCAGGACCTATCAAGCCTCAAGAGGATGCTCCACCGGGCCTACCGGCGCTTCTACCTGCGCCCGGGCTGGGCCCTTGGATTTCTTTCGGATCACGTAAAAATCGCAAGGAGCCCCACGCCATGACAAGCCTCTGGTGCAACCGGCCCTACCAGCCCGGCGACGAGCACGGCATCCTGGCCCTGCGCGGCGACACCTTCGGCGACCGCGACCCGGTGCGCACGAAAATGTCCACCTGGCGCTGGCAGTTCAAGGACAACCCGGCGGGCCGGCCCTTCATACGGCTCGTGGAGGCGGAGAGCCGCATCGTGGCCCAGTATGCCGTGATCCCCATGCGGCTTCTGGTGGAAGGCGTGCAATGCGTCACCGCCTTTTCCTGCGACACCATGACCCATCCGGCCTTTCAGCGCCGGGGCCTTTTTTCGCTCCTGGCGGGCGCGGTTTACCGGGACATGGAGGAGGAGGCCGGGATCCGCGGCGTCTATGGCTTCCCCAACCGGGTCTCCATGCCCGGCTTCACCGGAAAGCTGGGCTGGAGCCTCATCGCCGGCCTTCCGGTCTGGGCCGCCCCGGCCCGGCCCTGGGGTCTCTCCGGCCTTTTCCCCCTGGAGTTTACGGCGGAGGGCAAGGCCCTCCACCTCTCGCCCCTATCCTCCTTCGGCCCGGCCTTCGACGGCCTGTGGGAGAGCCGCCGCCCGGAAAAGGGCGTAACGGCCGTGCGCGACGCCCGCTTTCTTTCCTGGCGCTACACGGCCTGCCCGGACTTCGGCTACCGGGCGTTTTGCGTGGGCGAACCCAATGATCCCGCCGGCTACCTCGTGCTGCGGCCCATGACCATCAAGGGCATTCCATTCCTCATTCTCGTGGACCTCTTTCCCCTCTCGCTGGCCTCACCCTCCCTGGTGCGCCTCCTTGGCCGCATGGCGGCCCACGAGCGCGCGGTGGCGGTGCTCTCCCTATTTCCCCCGGCCTTCCGCGCCCGGGCGCGGAAAATCGGCTTCTACCCCGTGCCCCGCCGCTTCTCGCCCAAGACCTTCAACCTGGCCGGGCGCTTCTCCTCCGCCTGCCCGCCCGCCCTGCGGCAGGCCGCGGCCTGGAGCGTCACCTTCGGCGATACCGATATAGTTTGAGGCAAGGGAAGGAATTTGCGGGGGAGGGGGAGGGGCCCCTTTTTGAAAAAAGGGTCTCCCTCCCCCTCCCCCGCAC
>JAKAGN010000522.1 GCA_021815525.1 Deltaproteobacteria bacterium | reverse complement strand
CCGGGGGCGCCAACCGCCCCCGGACCCACGTTATGCGCGTGGCGCGTTGCGCAGCAACGCGCCACGCGGGTTATCCAGGGCTTCGCAACTCCCCGCCCGCCTCCTGGCGAGCAAATCATGCCGCAGGCAAGATTCCTCGTCCCCTTAGTTGCGCCGATTGCAGAAACGCTAAAATTTTGTTATAATATTCATTATCCGTTGATTCCCCTTCGCAATCCACCGCAGCCGCAAGGACGAGCCATGCCCGCAGGATCCTTTTTCCGCAAGTCCATCAGCTCCGAGGAGCTTGGAAAGCTCGTGAACGCCATGCCCCTTTCGGTGGGCTCCTTAGGCTACGATCCCTGGGGCTTCAACACCGAGTCCGCCAAGGCTGGGCTTTCGGTCCTCATGTGGTTCTACGACCACTACTTCAGGGTTTCGGCCCACGGGCTCGAAAACGTGCCGGTCACGGGGCCGGTGCTCCTCGTGCCCAACCACGCGGGCCAGCTTCCCACGGACGGCATGATGATCGGCGTGGCCCTGGCCACCAACCCCCGCGGGCCCCGGGCCGCGCGCGCAATGGTGGAGCGCTTCGCCTTCCACCTCCCCTTCGTGGGGAACATGCTGAACCGCGTGGGCGCGGTGGTGGGCGACCCCGTGAACTGCATCCGGATGCTCCAGCGCGGCGAGGCGGTAATCGTGTTCCCCGAGGGCGCGCGCGGCGGGGGCAAGGTCTTCGCCAAGCGCTACCAGCTGCAGCGCTTTGGAAACGGCTTCATGCACATGGCGCTTTCCACGGGCGCCCTCATCGTGCCGGTGGGGGTGGTGGGCTCCGAGGAGACCATGCCGGCGCTCATAAACGTAAAGCCCCTGGCCAAGGCCCTGGGCTGGCCGTCGTTTCCCCTCACCGTGCCCTTTCCGCTTCCCGCCAAGTTCACCATCCGCTTCGGCGAGCCCATGCGTTTTTCGGGGGATAACCTGACCGAGGAGGAGGTCACCGGCCTCGTTGAAAAGGTGAAGGCCGAGATCCGCCGCCTGATGGACCTAAGCCTTGCGGAGCGCAAGACGGTCTTCTGACAGCCTGTCCAAAAACGCGAACTGCTGTGTTGCGCTTCACCTCGCGGCTCGGTCACGTACAACACCGGGGTCCCCAAGGAGTCGAAGACTCCTTGGGGTGGATTTACGCTCCCGTCGCGCTCGGTTCGCGCGCCTTGCATTTCATCGTTTTTATCCAGGCTGCTGCGTGTTTCAACAGACTATGAAGGATCGGCATGCAAGACTGTGCGACGGCCGGTGAGCTTTTTTCGCAGGAAGCACTGGGCCGGGCGCTCGAAGAAGTAGTAGCTGGAAAACGACAGGGGGATCAGGGCCGCGAAGAAAAGGAGCATGGCGCTTTTCCGGTAGAAGAAGCCCGGCCCGGCGTGGGCGCTTTCGGCCGCCAGCGCGAAGACGATCTGAAGCGGAAAGTGGATGAGGTAGGAGGAGTAGGAGAGGTTCCCCGCGAAGGCCACGGAGCGGGCGAGCCCCGGCCTCAGGGTCTCCGCCAGCGCCAGGGCCATGACCGTAAGTGTGAAGGCCGCGGCCATTATCATAACCACGTTAAGAAGCGTAAACCCGCCGAAGATGCCGGCGAGCCACCCCGCGGCCGCCAGCGCCGCGATCAGCAGCGCCCAGGGCCGGGGATCGGGGCGCTTGGCTATCCAGCCGTAGGCCAGGGCTCCCAATCCCCCGGAAAAAAAGCACAAAAGGCCCCTGCCCACGTGCTCGTTTTTTACGATCAGAAGCGCGCCGCCCATGGCCAGGACCGCCGCCGCCGCCGGAAGGAGGCTCCGGCCCCTTGAGAACGAGCCGAGACAGCGGCAAAGCAGGAAAAAAACGCAGTACAGAAGGATTTCCACGGAGACCGACCAGAAGGGCCCGTTGAAGGCCTCGCCCGCCACGATCCCCCAGCCCGAGAAGCCTATAAGGCTCGCCGCGGCGTGGGAAAGGTCGTTTTGCTGGTACACGAAAAATACCCCCCCGTGCCGGGCCGCGTAGAAGGCCTGGAGCCCGCAGACCGTCGCGAAGGTGGCCAGGTGCAGGGGATAGAGCCGCGAAAAACGCAGCAAGGCGAACTTCCGCGCCCCGATTTTCCGTCCCGAAACGGCCTTGGCGTAGAGCCAGAAGAAGACGAAGCCCGAGAGCACGAAGAAGAGGTCCACCGCGAGCCAGCCCGCCGCGTAGAAGGGGTAGAGGAGGCCGTAGAAGGGCTGGTCCTTCGCGTAGATGGCGAAGAGCCGCGTTGTCGGCTCGAAGTAGAAGTGCCGCCAGTGCCAGGCCACCACCGAAAGCGCGGCTACACCCCGCAGCACGTCCAGGATGTGAAGCCTTGCCCCTCGCCCGTCGTTTCCGTCCGTCATCGACCCGTTCCGCCCGTCTTTGGCCGCCGCACGTTCATCGCGGCCGGTTTCCATTTTGCCGTTCGCCCAGGTGTCCCCGTTTTCCTACTCCTCGATCCTTCATCTTTTTATTCCAAGGGCCTCTTCCATTTCTAACAGCCGCGGGTTTTGGGGGTCAAGCCTCCGCGCGGCGGCGAGGTTTTCGGCCGCCTCGTCGCCCAAATTGAGGTAGAAGGCCGCCGCGGCCAGGTTCAGGCGGGCGGGTACGAGGCGCGGCGCGAGGTTCACTGCCCTGCGGTAGGCGGC
>JAKAGN010000521.1 GCA_021815525.1 Deltaproteobacteria bacterium | reverse complement strand
GGGGAGGGGGAAGGGAGACCCTTTTATAAAAGGGGCCCCTTCCCCCTCCCCCGCGAATCCTTTCCGTGCGCCTTTGCCCCGGATCGACCCGAGGCGCTTGCGGCGGGCCGAAAGTTCTGCTAAAAATGATCCGATTCCCCAAACAAGAAGGAACTGCGGTGAAAAAGGCACTCGTCACGGGCGCGACCGGGTTCATCGGCGGAAGCCTGGTTGCGGCCAACCTCAAGATGGGCCACTGGGTGCGGGCCCTGGTGCTGCCGGGCGATCCCGGCGCGGCCGGGCTCGAGCGCCTGGGTGTGGAGATCGTCTACGGCGACGTTTCCCGGATCGAGTCCGTCCGGGCGGCGGTCAAGGGGGCGGACCTCGTCTTCCACTGCGCGGCGGTGGTCTCCGACTGGGCTCCCAGGCGCACCTTCGAGGCCGTCACCGTGGGCGGCGCGCGCAACGTGTGCGAGGCGGCCCTGGAGAACAAGGTCTCGCGCCTGGTGCACGTCTCCACCAACGACGTCTTCGGCCGGGACGAGACGAAGGTCCTGACCGAAGCCTCGCCCCTTTCGCCCTGGGGCGAGCCCTACCCGGACGCCAAGATCAGGGCCGAGCGGATCATGTGGTCATATCACCGGGACCGGGGGCTTCCGGTCTCGATGGTGTACCCCTGCTGGGTCTACGGCCCGGGCGACCGCACCTTCGTGCCGCTTCTGGCCGACGCCATCGTGAAGAAGGACATGATGTTCTGGCGCAGGGACGTCATTGTGTGGCCCACCTTCATCGAAAACCTGGCGGAGCTCGTCATGATCCTGGCCACGGACGATCGCGCGGTGGGCCAGGGCTTCATAGCCCACGACGGCGAGAGCGCGACCCTCCAGAACTTTTGCGGAAAGATCGCTGGCGCCCTTTCCGTTCCCGAGCCCAAGACCCACATCCCCTACGGCGCGGCCTACGCGGCGGCCCTGGGGATGGAGTTTTTGTGGAGGCTTTTGGCCATAAAGAAGCGCCCGCTCCTCACCACCTACGCCGTGAAGAACCTGGGCTCGCGGCTTCTTTTTTCCATCGACAAATCCAAGAAGGTCTTAGGCTACACGCCCAGGGTCTCCTTCGCCGAGGGCCTTTCCCGGACCCTCGACTGGCTGAAAAGCATAGATCTCGATACCATCGACAAGAAATGAGCCCCAAGCGCCGTGATCGACTATAGGGGAAAAACCGTGTTCGTGACGGGCGGCTCGGCCGGCATAGGCCTTGCGGCGGCCAGGCTTTTCGCGCTCCGCGGGGCTAGGGTGGCGGTGTTCGCCCGCGGCCGGGAGCGGCTGGCGAAGGCCGTGGAGGATATCCGCGCCGCGCCGGACCAGGCCGTGGAGGGGCTGCCCCTGGACGTGGCGGACCACGAGGCCGTGAAGGAAACCCTGGGCGGGGCCATTTTGCGCCTGGGAGTCCCGGACGTGCTCCTAAACTGCGCGGGCCGGGCCATTCCGCGGCGCTTCGCGGAGGTCTCCTTCGCCCAGTTCGAGGAGACCATGAGGATAAACCTCGCCGGCACCTGGAACCCCGTGGCCGCCGTCGCGCCCGCCATGATGGAGCAGGGAAGCGGCCACATCGTGAACACCTCCTCGGTGGCCGGCTTGGTGGGGGTTTACGGCTACACCGATTACGCGGCCTCCAAGTTCGCGGTGCTGGGCTTTTCGGAGGCCCTGCGCTCGGAACTTGCCCCCTGCGGCGTGAAGGTCCAGGTGCTCTGCCCTCCCGACACCGACACCCCGGGCTTCGCGGTGGAAAACCGCACCAAGCCCCCGGAGACCCACGCGGTTTCCGGCAAGGCCAAGGTGGTGACGGCGGACTTCGTGGCCCGGGCGCTTCTTTCCGGCATGGAGAAGGGGCGCTTCCTGATCCTGCCGGGCTTCGACGCCAAGAGCGTGTGGATCGCCAAGCGCCTCGCACCAGGGCTCGTGTTCAGAATCATGGACGGAGCGGTCCGGAAGTGCCGAAAGGAGCGCCCATGAGAGATCGTGTCGCGGCGTGCCTGATGCTGGCCACGGGGGGCGGCATAATGGCCTTCTGGGTCCTCTTCTTCACCGCGGGCCTTGCTCCCGATCCCGCGCCGCCCTGCTACTTCGCCTTCGAGCACAGCTTCCCGCTTCCGGACCTCTTCCTGGCCGCGGCCCTCATGGCCGCCGGGGTCCTGGTCCTTTCGGGACGATCCGCCGGACGTAAGCTTGCGCTCGCCGCCTCCGGCGCCCTGGTGTTCCTGGGGAGCCTCGATTTCTCCTTCAATATCCAAAACGGCGTGTACCGCGTCTCCCCGGCCGAGCTTTTCTCCAACGCCGGCATCAACCTGTGGTGCGTCGGCTTCGGAATTTTCCTGTTTCTCTCGTTTTTCGTCCCCCCATCGCAAGGAAGGTGAGCGGCCATGCCCTACACCAAGATCGTCTGCACCATAGGACCCGCCAGCGAAAAGCCCGACGTGCTCCACGATCTCGTCCGGGACGGCATGAGCGTGGCCCGTCTCAACTTCGCCCACGGCACCGAGGAGGAGCACGCGGGAAAGATCCGCGCCATACGCGCCGCGGCCGAGGAATGGGGCGTGCCGGTGGCCATCCTGCAGGACCTGGCCGGGCCCAAGATAAGGGTGGGGGAGATTCCCGAGCCGGGGCTGAATCTCGCCGTGGGGGAG
>JAKAGN010000520.1 GCA_021815525.1 Deltaproteobacteria bacterium | reverse complement strand
GGTCCGGCAGCGGGAGGCTGTCCAAGTCCTCCACCACGGGGATGCAGTCGGCCACGTGGAGGGATCCGTCCGGCCGCCTGAAGGAAAGCCCGGGGACGCCTTCGAGGTCCCCGCCCTTCATGAGCCTCGCCACAAGCTCGGGGAAGCTCTCCTCGGCCTCGCCCCTTATGGAGGCGTCGATGGCGGAGGACACGAGGAGCGTCTCTTCGGGGTAGATGGTGGGGTGGAAGCCCCCCATGAGGACGAAGGCCCCGGGCGCGGCCCTCTTGGCGGACTCGGCCGCGCGGATGCCGTCGACCAGGGTGAAGGTGTAGACGGAGATTCCCACCAGGTTTGGGGCGAAGTCGCGGATGGCCGTCTCCACGGCCTCGTGGGAGAGGCCGTCGGTTATGGCGTCCACGATTCTGACCGTTACATTCGGGTGCGCCCGGGTGACGCAGGCGGCCAGGTACAGGAGCCCCAGGGGGGGGTAGCGGCCCATGCGGTCCCGGCCCAGCTCCGGGAGGAGCGCTCCCTGGATCATGGAGTCATCTGGGGGATTTATGAGCAGTATCCGCATGGGAGACGCCTTTCCGTATGGAGGTGACCAATAGATACCCGCCGAAAAGCCGGGAGAGAACGAGGTCCAGCCGGCGGATGAGCCTTTCGGGCCCGGGACGCCGGCACACGGCGGCGAAAAGGCCGTTCAGAAGGCGATAGATCGCGCCCGCCCAGCGGAGGCCGGGAAGGAGCGCCAGGCGCTTCCACATGCCCACGAAAAGCACGAGAAAGCCCACCGAAAACTCCGCCCCGGAAAGGGAAAGCCCCAGCCGCGCCGCGGCCGGCGCGAGGGTCCGCAGGGGCGTTTCCTCGCCGTAGGGGTAGGTCACGAAGCGCTCCACGAAGGCCTTTCCAAGGGTGTGCAGAAGGCAGCCGGCGTAGGGGTTCAGGGTGACCAGGAGCCCGCCGGGCGCGAGAACCCGGTGCATTTGGGCGAGGGCCTCCTCCTGCCTGGTGGGGCCGAAGTGCTCCAGGAGCCCCGCGTTCCAGGCGAGATCGAAGGCCCCGGCCGCGAGCGGCGGCCGGAACACGTCCCCCCTCACCACGCAGGCCAGGCTTCCCGGGCGCGCCACTGGGCGCGAGCCCAGGCGCTCCGCGAGGCGCCTCACGGCGACCCGCGATTCGTCCAGGAGCACGGCCGTCACCGGCATCCTTTCCGCCAGGGCGAGGGTTATGCGGCCGGAGCCGCAGCCCATCTCCGTCGCGGCGAGGGGCCGGGGGAGCCCGGCGGGCAGGAGGGAAAGGAGCGTGGAGAGGATAACGGAGGAAAGGTAGCTCCAGTCCTCCTGGTTTAAGGGATCGCGCCACACGGCGTCCCAGGTGGGGTCCTCCGGGCGCTTCACGGGCCGGGCTCCGGCTCGCGCCCCAGGGTCTTTTGGGCCTCGATCTTAAGGGCCAGCTTGGAGACCTGGGTCTTTAAGGCCTCGTTTTCCGGGTCCAGGGCAAGGAGCCGCGAGAACTCGTTCAAGGCCTCCCGGTCCTTTCCCAGCACCATGAGCATCACCGCCATGTTGTAGCGGGCCTCGGTGTTGGAGGGCTCGGCCGCGACCGCCGCGGAAAACTCCGCGAGGGACTCGGGGCGTCTTCCCATCTGCACCAGGACGATCCCCAGGTCGTAGTGAACCTTGCCGTAGCCCGGGGAAACGGCCAGGGCCCGCCGGAAGGCGGCCTCGGCCTCCGCCCGGCGCCCGGCCTCGGAAAGGGCGAGGCCCAGGTTGTAGTAAATGCTGGCGTCCCTGGGCCTTCGGGTAAGGGCCGCTTGAAACTCGCGGACGGCGCCATCGCGGTCGCCCTCCTTCATGAGGGCGAGCCCCAGGTTGACCCGGGCCCTGGCGTTTTCGGGCCGCTTTTCCACGGTATCGGCCCAGATGCTTTTTTCCGAGGCGTAGTCCTGGTTGCGCAGGATCGTTAAGTACGAAAGCTCCAGGGCCGCCAGCAAAACGAGCCCAGCCCCGGCCAGGGCCGCGCCGCGCGGGAAAATCGAGAAGCGCCGCGCCGCGGCCCGCCCCGCCAGAAAAAGACCGGCAAGCGTAAGGCCGATGAGCGCCGCCAGCGGCAGGTACATGCGGTTCTCGAAGGCCGGGTCCTGGAGGGGCATCACCGACGAGGTGGGCGCGAGGATCAGGAAAAACGCGGCGGAAGCCAGGCTCCAGGGCCTTCTGCGCCAGAGCCCCGCAAGGGTGGCGAGGCCCGCCGCGGCCAGGAAAAGGGCCTGCGGCCAAACCGCCGAAAGGGGCGTCATGGGCCACGCGTAATCGAGCACAAGGGGCTTGGGCCAGAAGGAGAGCGACAGGTAGTGGACGATGACCCCGGCCTGGGTCACGAGGTACTGCGGGGACGAGAAGGGCGGACGCCCGATGTCCGCCGAGGTGCCCCCAAGCCTCACCTCGAGGAAGAGGAGCGCGAGGCCCGCGAGCAGGCCACCGTAGAGAAGCGGCCTTTTCCGCAGGGCCGCCAGCGGACGCCGTCCCTCGAATATCCACTCGTCCAGGTAGACCAGGAAGGGCGCGGCAACGATGACCTCCTTGGAGCCCACGCCCAGCAGAAACGCGCAGACCGCGGCCGCCTCCCAGCGCAGGGGCCGGGACGAATCCCCGGACCTCCTCGCCGCGTAAAGGGTGAGGAGG
>JAKAGN010000519.1 GCA_021815525.1 Deltaproteobacteria bacterium | reverse complement strand
GGGGGAGGGGGAGGGGAGAACCTTTTATTCATAAAAGGTTCTCCCCTCCCCCTCCCCCCACAATCCTTTCCCCTATCCCTTCTCCATCATGGCCCGGATCCGCAGGCGCAGGGCGTTCAGGCGGATGAAGCCCGTGGCGTCGGCCTGGCTGTAAACGTCGTCCTCCTCGAAGGTGACGAAATCGGTTCTGTAGAGGCTTTTTTCGGAGCGGCGGCCCAGCACCGTAACGCAGCCCTTGTAGAGCTTGAGCCTCACCTCGCCCGTCACGTTTTTCTGGGTGTCGTCCACCATTTTTTGCAGAAGCTCCATCTCGGGCGAGAACCAGAAGCCGTAGTAGACCAGCTCGGCGTAGCGGGGGATGAGGGAGTCCCTAAGGTGCGCCACCTCGCGGTCCAAGGTCACCGACTCCATGGCCATGTGGGCCGCGCGCAGGATTGTGCCGCCCGGGGTCTCGTACACGCCGCGGCTTTTCATTCCCACGAAGCGGTTTTCGACGAGGTCCACCCGGCCCACGCCGTGCCGGCCGCCGAGCTGGTTCAAGCGCGCCAGGAGATTGGCGGGCGAGAGCCGCTCGCCGTTCACCGCAACGGGATTTCCCGACTCGAAGGCGAGGATGATCTCCTCGGCCTTGTCGGGGGCCTTTTCCGGCGAGACCGAGAGGATGAACATGTCATCAATCGGCGCGCGCCAGGGGTCCTCCAGGATGCCGCCCTCGAAGCTTATGTGAAGGAGGTTCCGGTCCGAGCTGTAGGGCTTGGCCTTGGTGGTGGGCACGGGAATCCCGTGCTTGGCCGCGTAGTCCATGAGCTTGGTGCGGGAGTTTAGGTCCCACTCCCGCCAGGGGGCCACGATGCGGATATTGGGGTCCATCGCCAGGTAGGTCAGCTCGAAGCGCACCTGGTCGTTGCCCTTTCCCGTGGCCCCGTGGCTCACGGCGTCGGCCTTCTCCTTTTTCGCCACCTCCATCTGGGCCTTGGCGATCAGGGGCCGCGCCAGCGAGGTGCCCAAAAGATACTGGCCCTCGTAGATGGCGTTGGCGCGGAAGGCCGGAAAAACGAAGTCCGCCACGAAGGTTTCCCTAAGGTCCTCCACGTAGACGGCCGACGCGCCGGTGGCCACGGCCTTCTTGCGCACGGGTTCGAGCTCGTCGCCCTGGCCGATGTCGGCGCAGAAGGCCACCACCTGGCACTGGTAGGTCTCCGCGAGCCACTTCAAGATTACGGAGGTGTCGAGCCCCCCGGAGTAGGCCAGCACGATTTTTTCTATCTTTTTCGCCACGATGGAAACTCCCTTTTTTTCATTCCCCAGCCGGTCTGTTCAGCATGGCTAAAAACGATGAGCCGCAAGGCGTGCGAGTGGCGCGCGAGTGGAGCGTGCTGTTCGCACGTGACCGAGCCGCGCCGCGAAGCACAACACAGCGGATCGCGTTTTCAGCCTTGCTGACGCCATTTGCGAATTACGGCGTTCAGGACCGCCTTGTGCATGTGCAGCTTGTTCTCGGCCTGGTCCCACACCACGGAGCGCGGCCCTTCGAGGACCTCGTGGGTTATCTCCTCGCCCCGGTGGGCCGGCAGGCAGTGCATCACGATGACGTCTTCCTTGGCCTTAGCCACCAGGTCATCGTCCACGGTGAAGCCCGCGAAGGTCTTCTTGCGGGCGCGGCTTTCGGACTCCTGGCCCATGCTGGCCCACACGTCGGTGTAGATGACGTCGGCCCCGGCCACCGCTTCCCTGGGGTCCGTCACCACGCTCAACTTGCCGTGGCCCTCCTTCACGGCGCGGCCCATGATGCGGTCGTTGGGAAAGTAGCCTTCTGGGCAGGCCAGGACAAGCGTCAAGCCCAGGATGGCCGCGGCCTCGATCCAGGAGTGGGCCACGTTGTTGCCGTCCCCCACCCAGGCGATCTTCAGGTTCGATAGGTTCGCCACGCCGCCCTTTTCCTCGATCACCGTCTGGAGGTCCGAGAGTATCTGGCAGGGGTGGTAGAGGTCCGTGAGGGCGTTCACGATGGGGATGTCGGCGTTGTCGGCAAACTCCGTCAGTAGGTCCTGGGAGAAGGTGCGGATCACGAGGACGTCCAGGTAGCGGGAAAGGACCCGGGCCGTGTCGGCGATGGGCTCGTTCCGGTTGATCTGGGTGTCCTTGGCGCTGATGAAAAGGGACGCGCCCCCAAGCTGGCACATGGCCGCCTCGAAGGAGACCCTTGTCCTTGTCGAGGGCTTGTCGAACAAAAGCCCGGCGGTGCGCCCCAGGAGCGGCTGATCCACGATGCCGCGCTTCTGGCGCGCCTTCAATTCCGCCGCGTCCGCGAAAAGCTCCTCCATCTGCTCCCGGGAAAGGTCCCAAAGGGTGGTGATGTCGGTTTTCAAGGCTCTTCTTCTCCTCTATCGAGGAGCCCTGCGAAAAACGCGAATGAAATCAGCGCCTTCCGCCGGGCGCAAAATCCGGCCCCTTGACGGCGGCCGTCAAAAATCCTTCAAAAGCTCATCCAGGACCCCACAGAGGGCGTCCACGTCCTTTTTCGTGACCACAAGGGGCGGAACGAAGCGCAAAACGTCGCCCTGGACGGCGTTCACCAGGAAGCCCCGCTCCCGCAATGCGCCGACGAGCGGGCCGGCCTCCTTCTTAAGGGCGAGGCCTAAGAGGAGCCCCCTCCCGCGGACCTC
>JAKAGN010000518.1 GCA_021815525.1 Deltaproteobacteria bacterium | reverse complement strand
GTCCGCCAGAGGGGCAACGCCGCCACTGCTTTTGGCAAGGCGGGAGCCACGCGCTCGGCTCAGACCTGGAATGACTCTTCCTGGGAGGGAGCTGGCCGCAGGAAGCGGTGAAGCGTTTACGTCTGACACCGTCCCGAGCGCGCACCTCCTCCGTGGAGGGCGCGGAGGCCCTGCCCAGGGCCATGGGCCGCCTGGAAAAGCCGGGGTGCACGCTTTGCACGCCCGCCATGCGCTCCCGTATCTGGCCCACGTAGTCGGTGGGCACTGGCCCCTTTTTCTTGGAGTTCTCCCATACGATCCGTAAAATCCACTGGAGCCGCGTGAGGGCCGTCTGAAGGGTGGCGTCGTCGGCGGTCAGTATGACCTCGTCGAAGGAGCGGCCGGGCAAAAACTCCACCAGGATAGCCGCCTTGTCCCCTATCTTGCGGAAGTTTTCGAAGCGCGCCGCAAGCCCGGGCAGAAACTTGTTCCACTTGACGAGGTTGTCCCGCTCCGCCTCGATCTTTTGGGCCGCGCCTTCCTTGAAGATCATGGGGGGCGGCGCGCCTTCCTCCCCCAAGGCGATGTTCGCGCCCACGCGGTCCACGTGACAGCCCGAGCGCGTGCCCCACACGGCCTCGAAGTCGCCGCGCGAGAGGGCCTGGCTCATGCCGGCGTCCTCCAGGGTCTGCCGCAGGGCCTCCCAGCGCTCGATCTTTATCTTCTGTCCCAGTATGGCGAAGATGATGGCCTCGCCGATGTTTAGAAGCGCGTCGCCAACGCGTTCGAGATAACGGAAGATAAAGAGGACCGTGATGAGGTCCTCGACACAGCCGCCCTTGGCGAGCTTTTCCATGAGGATGTCGAAGTTTTCCTTGTAGAGGCGGTCCAGGGCCGCCTCGGAGCGGCAGATGGAAAGCGCGCCCGCGAGGTTTGAGCGGGCGAGGGCGGGCAGAAGCTCGGCGAGGCTCTCCTGGGCCAGGGTGAAGAACTCCGCGTAGGAAAAGCAGGCGAGGAACGACTTGTCCGAGAGGTAGTCCACTTGGCGGACGATGTTGACGCAGTAATCGGCGATGCGTTCGAGGTTCACGCATATGGTGTGCACCGAGCGCACGCGGTCAACGTCCCGGCGGCCGAGCCCGCGCTCACGGTGGATCAGGGAGAAGCACTTGTTCTCGATGACGGCCTTCAGGTTATCTACGTAGTCATCTTTTTCGATGATTTTTCGGCGCAGGCGGTCGTTCTCGTCGGGGCTCGTCAGGTAGCGGAAGGTTGACGCCACCTGGTTCTCCACCTCGATCACTATGAAGCGGAAGTTTTCCTCTATGCCGAGAAGGGGAGTCATCGGACCTCAGCGGGGGGTAATGGAGATGGCCCCGGCCCCGGCGGCCCCGGAGTCCTTCCACGAGATCCGCAGGGAGATGCGGCTCTCGTCGCGTTTCTTCCCGGCCTTCACCTGGAAGTGGAGAAGCTCCGCTGGCGCAAGCTCGATGGTCTCGTCACCGGACGAGAGGGTGATCCGCCCGGCCGCCAGGCCCTCCATGAGGCTTTCCAGGAAGTCCTGGATGCTGTCGGCGTCCTGGAAGGACTCGAAGTTGAAGCTTTTTTGGCTTGTGGGCATTTTACCTCCTCAACCCCGTCCCGCAAGGCGGGCCTTGTACTCCGCTATGACGCGCTTGCGGTCCATCCCGGCCAGGGCGAGCCTTTTTTGGATCAGGATGTCATCCCAGGCCGGCTGAACGCCTATCTCCCGGGCGGCCTTTTCAGGGTCCTGGTGAACCGGGTCCAGGATTTTTTCCGCCATGTGGGTGTCGTCGCCCATGAAGATCAGAATTTTTCTTCCGGAGCCGCCGCACTTCCTGTTTTTTTCGTTCACCACCGAGATGAGGAAGTCCGTGTAGCGCAGGGACTGGGGGTTCCACACCTCGTAGCCGTCCACGTCGTACTCGGCTAAAAGTATGGGCCAGAACTGCTCGGGATGCGGGATCACCACGCAGCCGCCCAGGGAGCGAGCCTCCTCGATGACCTCCGATGTCCGGTAAAAGTACTGGAGGCTGAAGCCGGCCTTGACCTGCATCTTTACGGCCCGGAGGAAGTTCTGGGCCCGGGTGATGAGCCGGTCGCCGTAGATGGGACGCAACAGGTTGAAGTAATTGCGCAAAAGCTTGTTCTTGACGGAGCCCCTGGGCACCCGGCCGGAGTTTTCCGCAAGAAGGGACTCGATCTTTTGCACGTAGGCGCGGGTGAAGGCCACCACCTCTTCCGTGGCGCCGGTCTCGCGGGCTGCCTTGGAGACGATTGAGTCCACGGGCTTCGTTATGGCCCGCATGAACTCGGAAAGCTGGGTGGCGCGGTACCGGAAGGTATGCTCCAGCATGGACCGAAGGACGGGGGCGTCCGCCGCCTTTTCCTTTTCGAAGTGGAGCAGGAGCTGGACCTTCTGGTTGAAGCCCCGGGAGTAGCAATCCACCTCCACCCCGGCGTAGGGGCCGTAGCTCAGAAGCTCGTTGTGCTGGGTGGGGATGACCAGTTCGTCCAGGCGTCCGGGGAAGAGGGCGGCGATGCGCTTTTCGATGAGCGAAAGGGGCACGGACTCGGGGTGCCAGTGTACGGCCAGAACCTCCCGCTGCCGCGGGTAGACTGTCTCCGGCAAGACGAAGCGCCGCGCGGCCTCAGGCGATACGCGCGT
>JAKAGN010000517.1 GCA_021815525.1 Deltaproteobacteria bacterium | reverse complement strand
TTGCTGGCCAGGGCTTTCCGGTCTCCATCGTGGAGCGCTCGGGCTCGCTTGGGGGGCTCGCCAAAAACCTCCGCCGGACGCTCGACGGCCAGGACGTCCGGGCATGGCTTTCGGGGCTTATTAAAAAGGTCGAGTCAAACCCCCTCATCACGATTCATTTAAACTGCCGGGTCACCAAGACCGACGGCGCGGTGGGAGGCTTCACCGCAACACTTTCCACCGGCGAGACCGTGACCCACGGGGCGCTGGTCATCGCCACGGGCGGGGCCGAGTATACGCCCGCCGAGTACCTTTTCGGCGAAAACGAGGGCGTCATCACCCAGCGGACCTTGGAGGCCCGCATCGAAGACGGCGCGGTGCCCAAGGGAAGCCGCGTGGTGATGATCCAGTGCGTGGGCTCCCGGGAGGACCCCTTTAACTACTGCTCCCGCGTCTGCTGCCGCGACGCCGTAAAAAACGCGGTGGCCTTGAAGGAAAAGGACCCGGGGGCCTCCGTCTTCATACTCTACAGGGACATGCGCACCTACGGCCTCACGGAGGATTACTACAGGAAGGCCCGCGAGCTTGGCGTGGTCTTCGCCCGCTTCGAGCCCGAACGCAAGCCCCTGGTGGCGGCAACCGAGAAGGGCCTTCTGGCGAAGGTCCACGACCCGCTCTCAAACTGCGGCCTCGTGATCCCGGCCGACATCGTGGCGCTCTCGGCGGGACTGCGGCCCGATCCCGAGGGTGAGGCCGTGGGAAAGCTATACAAGCTGACGCGAAACGCCGACGGCTTCTTCCTGGAGGCCCACGTGAAGCTTCGCCCCGTGGACTTTCCCGGCGAGGGCGTCTATCTGGCGGGCCTGGCGCACGCGCCCAAGAACCTCGATGAAACCATCGCCCAGGCCCAGGCCGCGGCCGGCCGCGCCGGGGTGCTCCTCTCCCACCAGCGGCTTTCGGTCTCGGGCGTAATCTCCAAGCACAACCGCGACATCTGCATGTCCTGCCTCGCCTGCGTGCGGGCCTGCCCCTACGGCTCGCCCTTCATCGACGAGGACGGCAAGGTTTCGCACAACGAGGTGAAATGCATGGGATGCGGCATCTGCGCCGGGATCTGCCCGGCCAAGGCCTACCAGGTGAACAAGTTCACCGACGAGGAGATTCTCGCAATGGTCGACTCTCTGACCGCCGATTGCGCCGCCTGCGAAGGCGCGGGGGAGGCCACATGAGTGAAGCCTCCGAGACCCAGGCCGCCCCGGCCCCACTATTTTTTTGTTATAAGTAAATAGGAGGGACTATGCAAATCCAACTCGACGGGAAAGCTCAGCTTTTTATTGCATGGGAACAGGCACCAGGTGGTTATAAACGGGCATGGATTCAGCACAAGAAGGGAGATGCTGATTGGGCGAAGACTGGTAGGTATCTAAATGTCGTTCGTACTGAAACATTAGGAGGTGGCCCTGCGGGACAAGCTGCTGACTTTCCAATAGATTCAAATCTCTCGGATGAGCAGATATTGGTTGCTTTTGTTGCTTCTGTTTGCGGCATAACTGGCTGTAAGCTTCCGTAAATCACGCATGATTAGTTCTTAAAAGGAGGCCCGATGGCCCAGTCAGGCGCGCCCGAAGTCCGTATGACGAAAAATCCGTCCCCCGTTATGCCCGGCTTCGAGCCTTCCATCATCGCCTTCGCCTGCCACTACTGCGCATTCGCGGCGGCGGATCTCGCAGGCGTCATGCGGCTCCAGTACTCCCCAAACGTCTCGGTGATCCGGCTTCCCTGCACCGGAAAGCTCGATCACATCTACGTGCTGCGAGCCTTCGAGCGAGGCGTGGACGGCGTCTTCGTGGCCGGGTGACTGGAGGGCCAATGCCATTTCCTGGAAGGAAATGTGAACGCCAAAAAACGGGTCGCGGACCTGAAGAAGCTCCTCCAAAGGGTCAATATCGAGCCCGAACGCGTCGAGATGTTCAACCTCTCCGCCGCAATGGGGCCGCGCTGGGCAGAGATCTGCCTCGACTTCACGGAGCGCATCCGCGCCCTGGGCCCCTCGCCCATAGGGGAGGCCCTGAGAAAGAGGAGATGAGAAGGATTCGCGGGGGGAGGGGAGGGGAAACCTTTTATGAATAAAAGGTTCTCCCTCCCTGCCCCGCACCCCCTCCCGCTCCCTTTCCAAAACACTTTCAATTCAAGAAGGTTATGGCTGTGCCGTTCAAAAATTGAACGATGCGATAATATACGACAACGGTTGGGTGGCTCCGTCCTTCGAGCGAAAGCGGGGAGGACCAAGTTCGCCCGACATTTCAGAAGGAATGGCAATCGGATAAACCGGCGCCCGTGAGGAGAATGCATCATGATCGTAGGTCGTCAAAAATCACTCGACGAAATGTGGGGCATGGTGAAGGGCGTGGGAAAGCTCCTGGTCTTCGGGTGCAACACCTGCGTGGCCGTGTGTCACGAGGGCGGCAACAAGGAGGCCCAGATTCTATCGTCGCTCCTCCGCATGAAGGCCATCGAGGAGGGCGTTACGATGGAGATCCGCGACTCCGGCATCGAGCGCCAGTGCGAGCACGAGTTCTTCGAGAAGGCCGCGGCCGACATCGCGTGGGCCGAGAGGGTGCTGTCGCTGGCCTGCGGGGTGGGGGTCCAGTTCATCGCCAAGAAATACCCCAGCACGGTGGTGTACCCGGG
>JAKAGN010000516.1 GCA_021815525.1 Deltaproteobacteria bacterium | reverse complement strand
GGGCCCCGTAGTCGACCCCGGGCTTTCCCGGAAACGCGAAGAGCGTCTCGTTGCAGCAAAGCCCGTGGACCAGGATCACGATCTTCCCGGTGGCCCCGGGATGGGCCGCCAAGATGTCCCTCCGGGTGAGGGGAAGCGGCCGGCCCTGGTGATAAAACGCCATGCCCTGGGCGAGCCCGTTTCCCTCGGCCGCGAGATAGTCACCCACGATGCCGTTTGCGATGCTTAGGGACAAGCCCCCGGCCGTCTTGAGCATCCGCCCAGCGCCCGCCATGAAACCGCTCACTTTCCGCCACGGGCCTTCCACTGGCTCCGCGCCTGTCCCGACCACACCGCGTTCAACATCCATGTCGCAACCTCCATCCGGGGATTGGCCTCCACCATCGTTATCTCCCTGCCCGCCAGCGCCGGCTTGGCCATGAAACGGGTGACGCCGGCCGGAATACCTTTCGCTCCCATTCTCAAGGACGTCATGGCGGCTACTCCTTTTGTTTTTGGTTAAGGCAGCTTTCGTTGCCTTGATGGTCAGACAATAATCCCTACAAAATATTTTGTCAAGAAAAAAAGACAATAATTTTTGCTCTAAAATTTTGCGCAAATAATTTTGACAAAAATATTGACAAAATGACACAAACTGCATAACCTGTCCCCAGGAGGTGACATCATGACCATCAGGCGCGCGGATGAAAAAAAGGACGAGAAGACCACCATCCTGCGGGTGACCATCCCCAAGCGGCTCCTGGAGGACATCCGGGAAACCAAGAAGGCCTGCGCCAAGCACGGCTTCGTGTTCGACATCAAGCCCGACGTGGAAGCAGCCCTTGAACGGGCCGTTTTCGAGGCCAAGAAGGCCCTTGAGGCTGCGGCGCCCGGGAAGGCATGAAAGATCAGCCTTGCGAAAAACGCGATCCGCTGTGTTGCGCATCGTCTTGCGCTCGGTCACGTATGAACAATACGCTCCCATCGCGCGCGCCTTGCGGCTCATCGTTTTTCGCAAGGCTGAAAATCCTATCCCTCCCCCGCAGAATGGCCCTAAAAAAATCGGTTAAAACCCATCGTGCGCGTTCCGCGCGCGATGCGCCCTCTCATCGTAGTCCCCCCCCAGCTTCCTTGAATCTGTCCTTTAGCCCATCTTCCGCGCATAAATCGAAGACCTGCAGAATACGAAGCCATCTATAATCGGCGGAGTCTTGCCAGACGCTGCCCGGCATGAAGGCTGGCGGAAAACGATGAGCTACAAGGCGCGCGAACGAGCGGCGAAGGGAGTGTGCTGTTCGCACATGACCGAGACGCGAGGTGAAGCGCAACGCAGTAGATCGCGTTTTCCGCCGGCCTTACCTCACCTGGAACGTCACCTCCCTGGTGCGGGCGGCCACGCGGCCGTTTTTGACAAGGGCCGCGGAGACCGTGTGGGAGCCTTTTTTTACCTGCCAGGAGTAGGTCTTGCCCTTGGAGCGGATGACGCGGCCGTCGATGGTCCAGGCGATGGCATCGGCCGGGGAGGCGCCGGAAAGTGTAAAGTCGTAGAACTCGAACCTGTCAGGGATGCGGGGGTCCTCGGCCATGGTGAGGCCGGGGCTTGGGCGGAGGATGGCGAGACGGGCGGCGGGAGGGGAGGGGGCCTTTTTGCCGGCGGCCCGAGGGGCGGCCTTGCTGGCGGAGGCGGGGGGCTCGCGGGGCGGCGGGAGGGGCCGGGTGTCGCCGTCCCTGGTGAGCTCTGCGAACACGGCGCGGAGCACAAGGCCCGGGCCTATGCAGCCGGTGACGCGCCGCATGGGGCTGCGGGAGAGGCTTCCCATCCAGACGCCCGCAGCGTAGCGGCAGTCGTAGCCTATGGCCCAGGAATCGCGGTAATCCGACGAGGTGCCGGTCTTGACGGCGGTCTCTACAGGAAACTCCAGGACGTTTCCGCTTCCGAACTCGCGTTCCCGGGCCACCGGGTCCGAGAGGATGCTCCCTATCGTCCGGCAGGCCTCGCCGGAGAGCACCCTTTCGGCGGCGGCGCCCGGAGCGTCGGCCCGGATGCGCAGGGGGAGGCGCTCCCCCAGGCGAGCCAGGACGCAGTAGGCCTGGACGAGGTCAAAAAGGGAGACCTCGGCGTTGCCGAGGGCGATTCCGTCGCCGTAGCGGCCCGGGTCCTTGTCGAGCCCCTTGAAGCCCAGGCGCTTCAAGCTTGAAAGAAAGGCCGCCACGCCCACGAAGCGGACGGCTTTCACGGCCGGGATGTTGAGGGAGTTTCCGAGGGCCTCGCGGAGCGTCACCGGGCCGTAGTAGGCGCGGCTGTAGTTGTGGTAGGCGTGGACGCCGCGGCCGACCCGCGCCGAAAGCGGCTCGTCCGCGATCACGGTCCCGTCGGTCCAGCCGCGCTCGAGGGCCAGGGCGTAGACGAAGGGCTTCAGGGCCGAGCCGGGCTGCCGCCGCGCGGCCACCGCGTCGATGGCCCCGGCCGGGAGCGCGGCGTCGCCGTTTCCCGAGACCACGTAGGCAAGGACCTCGCCCGTTCGGTGATCGGCGACAAGGAGCGCGGCGTTTTCCACCCCCTTGCCGGAAAGGTCCGCCACGCGCCGGTCCAGGAGCCCCTGGCAGAAGTCCTGGAGGCCTCCCGAAAGGGTGGTTCGTATGACGCCGTCCTTTCCGGGCGGAAGCGCGCGGGCCTCGCGGCACGGACGAG
>JAKAGN010000515.1 GCA_021815525.1 Deltaproteobacteria bacterium | reverse complement strand
CGTAGTCGCCCCGTTCGCCCTCCAGGAAAACCACGTCCCCCTCCGAGACGTCGATGACGTTCATGGCCTCGGCCGCGGCGGAAATCTCGGGCCCTGAAAGCGCTGAGAAAAGCGGGATCTCGGCCAAAAGATCGAGGACGGCCTGGGATATCTCCTCCCGGAACGAGGCGAAGGGGTCGGGCGTGTTCATGTCGGCTCCTTGAGGGTTGGGGCGGGCCCTTCACGAGTTTCCGCTTGCCGAAAGGTGCGCGGCCACCCGTTCGTCCATGTATCTCCGCCACAGGGGCGGCGCGGCGGCCAGCAGGATCATCCCCGCGTAGCCCGTGGGGAGCTGCGGGCTCTCGTCGAAGTGGCGCAGTATCTGGTAGCGGCGGCGCGGCTTCCAGTGGTGGTCCGAGTGGCGCTCCAGGTTGAACAGGAAGTAGTTGCTGAACCAGTTGGATGAGTTCCACGAATGAACCGGCTTCACCGCCTCGAAGGAGCCGTCCGGCATGGCCTTGCGCCGCATTCCGTAGTGCTCCACGTAGTTCACGATCTCCAGGAGCCACACCGCCACGAGGCCTTGGAGCGCCACGAAGACGAGCCCGCCGAAGCCGAAGAGGGCGGCCATTACCCCCAGAAACAGGACCTCCGCGGCAAGGTAGCGGAGGATGCGGTTTTCGGGGCCCTTCGCCGGCGCGTGCTTCCGCTCCAGCCGGGCGGTTTCCAGGGCCCAGGAGTCCTTGAAGCCGCCCGCCACCGAGCGGGGGAAAAAGGCCCAGAAGCTCTCCCCCAGGCGGGCCGTGGCCGGGTCTTGCGGCGTGGCCACGTTCTTGTGGTGGCCCATCACGTGCTCGACGGCCCAGTGCATGTAAAGGACCGTCATCAGCATGATCTTCCCCAGAAGTGGCTCGATGCCGCCCTTCTCGTGGATGCGGTGCGTAAGCTCGTGGGCCGCGTTGATGCCGATGATCCCCGAGCACGAGCCCACCGAAAGCACGAAGCCGATTTTTTCCAGAAGGCTCAAGTGCCCGTGGGTCACTGCAAAGGCGCCCCAGATCACCATGAAGACCTGGAGCGGCGCGCAGGCCATCACGATGTTTTTATAGACCGCCGCGTTTTCGATGGCGGCCTCCTCCGCCGGGGAGGGGTTCCGGGTGTTCCCGCCGAAGGCGAGGTCCAGGAGCGGCACCACGCCGAAAATCAGGATGGGGGTGAGGAACGTGAAGCCCCCGCCTATAAGGTAGCCAAGGATCACGGAAAAGGGCACGATGAAGACGACGAGAAAGCCTTTGGGATTTGTCATGAAGAGGCGGTCCTTGCTGTTTTTTCGTGGAGCCCCGGCAAAAAAGCCGCTCTTAGGCCTTGATTTAAACTTGAAGATAATCCAAAAGAGGGCCGGTGGCAATGGGAGGCAGAGCTTTTTTGGACGCAACGCGACAATGGGGCGCACATGGATTTTAATCTGGAGTATCTTTTGAAGTGGCTCGACGCCCTCGTCCCCGACAGGGAACGGCGGGATGTGGCGGACGCCGTGAGCCGGCCCGACTTCGGGGCCCGGATCCGGCTTTCCAGGGGATACGTCCACTATCGCTTCACGGGCCCGGAAAATGGACCCGTGGCCGTGTGCGTGCACGGCTTCTCGGCCCCCATGATCGTGTGGGAGAAGACCGCCGAGGCCCTGGCCGCCGCGGGCTTCAGGGTCCTTTGCTTCGATCTTTACGGCAGGGGTTTTTCCGACCGGCCGCGGGCCGTCTACAACGAAAACCTTTTCGACGGCGAGCTTTGCGAGCTTCTGGACGCCCTGGCCGTCAAGGAGCCCGTGCATCTGCTGGGCCTTTCCATGGGTGGGGCCATCTCCGCCATCTTCACGGCCCGCCACCCGGAAAGGGTCAGGCGCCTGGTCCTCATAGCCCCGGCCGGCACGCCGGTGGACGTCCCCTTCGTGGCGAAGCTCTCCTCGGCCTCCATCATAGGCTCCCTTTTCATGCGGCTTTTCGGGAGCCTCATCCTGGAGAAGGGCGCATCCCAGGTCTTCTACCGCACGGCCGGGGTGCCGGAGTTCATGGAGAAGTACAAGGCCCAGATGGAGTACAAGGGCTTCCGGCGGGCCATCCTGGACACCCTCATGCACTTCGACCTCTCCGACCAGGCCGCCTCATACGCAAGGGTGGGACGCCTCCCCCTTCCAGTGCTCCTGGTGTGGGGCGACCGCGACACCGTGGTGCCATACGCCAACCACAGCATGGTGCGCTCCCTGGCGCCCCAGGCGAAGTTCCTCTCCGTGGAGGCCGTGGGCCACATGCCCCATTTCGAGAAGGCCGAAACCGTGAACCCGGCCATCGTGGAGTTTCTCACGGCCGGGGGCGAAAAATAATCCTCCGGCGCAAAAGCCCCGCGGGGCTTTTCCCGCCTTGTTCCGCCTTTCCGCGACGGACCGTCCCGGGGCCGCTCCCCGGGACTCCGCCGCTTTCTCCACGGCCCTTTCCGGGACCGCAACCGTCATCTTCAAGGAGCCTCGATCATGAAAAAAACGGCATGGCTTTCGGGCCTCTTGTGCATCCTTCTCTCTTTCGCGGCCGGTACGGTCTTCGCCGCCGAGGCTGGCTCGGGCGATCGCGTGGGATTCCTTAGCCTTCCCCGGCTCCTCAAGGAAACCAAGGCGGGCCAGGAGGCATCCCGGCAGGTGGAGGCCGT
>JAKAGN010000514.1 GCA_021815525.1 Deltaproteobacteria bacterium | reverse complement strand
CAAACCGCCCCCGGACCCCCGTTATGCGCGGGGCGCGTGGCTGCGCCACGCGCCCCGCAGTTTTCCAGGGCTTCGCATTCGTCCATCCGATAACCGGTGCATGGTAGCCTGCCCTTTGTGAGGATCATGGGCAAAATCCTTGCAACCAAAGGGAATAACTTGATCCAGTATCAATATATCTTGAAATTACAATATAGTAGAATCGTTCAAAATATGAACGTTCAAAAATTGAACGTTCAATTTTTGAACGGCTTCATCATAACATACTTTAATTCAATCATTTTTTCAGCATGCAGCTTTTGAGACCTCCTTCCGCGCGGATGAAAGACCCGCGCCGCGCACGGAGGGGGCCCGGGGGCTGTTTCAAGCCCCCGGGACTTTTGGGGAGAGGGAGCGGAGCGGGTAGGGGGCGGGAATGTCATCCGAAGATGGGGAACTTCCGTCTTGCGGCAAGGCGATTGACGCCCTCCTGGATGGACTTTTCCACCTTCATGTAGATGTGGTCGACGTAAAGGGGATCGTCCTCCCGGTCCGGGTCCACGAAAACCGGGTTCAGGAACTCCGTGCGGATCTTGGCCGGAAGGGGGATGTGGAGGGGCAGCGCCTCGAGGGCGAGGCCGAAGGGCGCGCCCAGGATCAGGGGGCAGACCTCGCTCCGCATGAGCTTCTTGGCCCGCAGGAGCTTGGCGAGCCCCCGGCCCTCCGAAAGCACGAAAACCGTGTCGCCGCCGCCCGCGGTGGCAACCGGCACGATGGGGACCTTGCTGCGCATGGCCTGCCGGATGAAGCCCCGCCGCCCGCCCAGAACCACCTTGTCGCGCTTTGCCCAGGAACGCATGGCGTCCACCTCGCCTCCAGGCCACACCACCACGTCGTGACCCTGGGCCAGACAGGCCGAGACCGAGTCCCGGCAGGCCGGCACCACGCCCACCTTGCGGAAGTAGCTCCCGAGCCCAGGCATGGCCATGAGGGCGTCGTGGGCCGTGCCGTGCAGGGTGCGGCTCGTTCCGAAATGCCGGTACCACTCGGCGCACAGCGTCCACGCGTCCATGGTGAGCCACGTGCCGGAGTGAACCCCCACGAAAAGCACGGGGCCTTCGGGTAGGCGCTCCCAGCCCGTGGTCTCCACCCGGAAGTAGCGGTCCAGGAGGAAGTTCCAGACGTATCGGATTTGTTTTTCCATGAAGGCCGGGTCCGGCCCGTCGGTGGACCAGCGGCTGCGGGCGCGGGTTCCGATGAAACGCTTGATGGCGTTCCCTTCGATTCCACCTTCCTCGCCGGGGATGTGTCTTTCCCCCGGCTCCGGCAGGAAGGCGGGACGGCCCCGCCGGTGACCGATGACTTCGATTTCGTGGTTGTTCATGGCGTCCTCCTGAAATTTTTGGCCGGCCGATGCCGGATGCAATCAATCGCTTACCTTTTTTCGCCAATCTCCTCGGGGCTCCAGGGCCTGCGGGCGTAAGCCCGGGGCATGGGGCCGATCCGGTTCAAGTTGGCGCGCCGCGAAAAATCCGCCCACTCGCCGGGATCGTCCAGCGGGCCCATGTCGTGGAGGCTCGCGGGCCGGTGGCGTTCCTCCCTTTCGGCCTTTTTCATGAGGAGGGAGATTTCGTCCGTCATCAGGTTCAAGGTGGCGCGGATCCGCTCCATCTCCACGTGCAGGAGCATCCGCCTCTCGCGGTTTCCCGCGGCCTTCATCTCCTCGGGGTCCGCTATGGGGGTGTAGCGGCGGCACATGGCCACGTAACGCTCGAGCCTTTTGTAAGGGGGAAGAGCGATATTGACGCCCTTCAAGCCCCCGGTGAAGGGGATTTTAAGGCCGAAGGGAAGGTCGAGCCTTAAGTTCCACTTTTCCGCCCCCTTGTGGGCCGCAAGGCAGATGGACGCCCCGGACATTATGGCCGCCGCCACCATTCCGGCCGAGCGGAAGGGCGCCACGTACTCGTCGTAGGACACGAGGCAGTTGGCTCCCTCGGGCGCAGTGCCGGTGATGGCGAAGCGGCGCTCCTCCAAAAGCTTGGTCATGTCCTCCACCGTAGAGATCTGGGTGGGGGTTCCCAGCACCCGCTCGTACTTGGCCTTCAAGCCCGGAACCCAAAATACGGCCTTGTGGGGGAACATGCCGCCGATCATGTCACCGCAGCCGTGATCGCGGTAGACCTTGCCCACCAGGGCCACCAGGGGCACCCAGGCGATGCCCGGGCCGTGGGAGGCGATCACCACCACGGGCCGGCCCTCGGTGGGGAGCAGAAGCTCGCCGTTTTCGATGCGCGCGTCGTCCACCAGCCTGTCCAGCACGTAGTCAACGTAGGGTTTCATTGCGGACATGTGGACTCCCAGGCCCCGGCCGCTCTCGAAACGGCCCTCCCGGTCCCGGAAGATGTCCATGGGGTCGGCTTCCTCTTCCTTGATCTTCTTCATGGCGGCTCTCCTTTGGCGGCTTTGGTTCTTGGATGTCGTGAAACGTAAAAACGGAGCGGTTGGCGCGACGTATTGTGCGCCTATATGTTTCTAATAATGTTTTTTCTTTTGTATTAATAAATGTCAAAACATTTGTACGCACAATAATTTGGCAAGGCGTTCCTTGTCAAGTAAAAATTGTTGCCCGGCCGTACCGCCTTGAAAAAAGGGAGCTTTTCCTCCGGGGCACGGAAAGGCTCACCTTGCGCCGCGGGCC
>JAKAGN010000513.1 GCA_021815525.1 Deltaproteobacteria bacterium | reverse complement strand
GGGGGCCCCGCCCCGCCTTACGCCGCCCTCACGGCCCCGGCCGCGCCGGAGGCGCTCACCAGGTCCGTTTTCAAACGCCCGCCGCCGCTTTGCGCGCCTCCGGTGCGCCACGAGTTCGTCAAGATCGTGCCCATGACCACGGGCACCCTCGTGAGCCGGGACCCCAACGTCAAGCGGAGCGTTTCGGGCTTCTACCGCATCATCGGCATTCCCTCCCTTGACCGGGAGGCCGACATCGCCATCCTGGACGGGGCCGTGGTTTTGCGCCTCAAGAAAACCGAAACCGGTGGAAAAGCGCCCCAGGCGGACGGAAAGCCGGGGAGCGGCGCAAGCCCCGCCGAATGACGGGGGAGTGAAAAGGCGGGGCCTCAGGCCGGGAAAAGAACGGGGGAGGCGCTCCATGAGCGTCTCCCCCGTGTAATTTCGCGTCTATTGGCAGCCCGCTGAAAAAGGCTGAGCGCGAAGCCTGGATAAAAACGATGAAGTGCGAAGGTTCACGAGAAGCCAATGAGGGAGCGTACTATTTTGTACGTGATCGAAATTGGCTTTTCCGCGTGACGCCGCAATTCGCGTTTTTAGACAGGCGTCTATTCGCCGCGCTTGCGGTAGGGGTTGATGGACAGGACCGGGACCGGGGAGGTCTTGACCACCTTCTCGGCCACGCTGCCGAAAAAGAGCTTTTCGAGGCCCTTGCGTCCGTGGGTGCCCAGGATCACGAGATCGATCTTCTCGCGGTTGATGTAGCTCAGGATTTCCTCGGAGGCGTCGCCCAGGACCACCGTGGCCTTGGCCACCCGGCCCTCCTCGAAATGCTGTTGGACGAACTCCTCCATCTTCTTTTCCGCGCCCTGCACCATCTCCTGCTCCAGGCGGGTGATGGAGATGTCCGGCACGTACATGGCGGTGAAGTGCTCGAGGACCCTCACCACGAAGAGAAGGTGCACCTCGGCGTTCCACATCTTGGCAATGCTCTTGATGAAGGGCACCATGACGGGCGAAACGTCCGAAAGGTCCAAGGGGGCGAGAATCTTCTTGAATGTGGCGTCCATGGGCTCCTCCTCGATTGGCGCGGGTATTGTGGTGGCCGGGCTCTTCCGGCGTAAATCCGTCACAGGTGCCTGAACATACTCCGCTTTGGAAAAGCTTTCAATCAAAATCATGGCGCGCGCGGCAAATCGCGGCCCGGGCGGCGGAAGAAACGCGCGGCGGGCGCTTCAAAAAAATCGTTGACTTGCCTCTTGGCCCTTTGTTATAGAGCCCCGATCACGGACGGCCGTGGGGATGTAGCTCAGCTGGGAGAGCGCGGCGTTCGCAACGCCGAGGCCAGGGGTTCGAGCCCCCTCATCTCCACCACCGCAAAATCGAATCGCAATTTAACGGCCGGAGTTGCGCGCAACGCAACCCCGGCCGTTTACTTCCCGGTTGAATCCCCCGGTCATCACAAGGAGAAGCGTTCGTGGCACGCCCAAATCCCCCTAGCGGCGACAAGCAGGTCATCTACTCCATGGTCAAGGTGGGAAAGGTGGTCCCGCCGAACCGCCAGATACTCCGCGACATAACCCTTGGCTTCTACTACGGCGCGAAGATCGGCGTCCTGGGCTTGAACGGCGCGGGCAAAAGCTCCCTTTTGCGCATCATGGCCGGGATCGACCGCGAGCACACCGGCGAAACCATGCTCTCCAAGGGCTACTCGGTGGGGCTTCTGCCCCAGGAGCCCATACTGGACGAGGCCAAGACCGTGAAAGAGGTGGTCTCCGAGGCCGTTGCGCCCATAACCGCGCTGCTTGCGCGCTACGAGGCCGTGAACGAGGCCTTCGGCGACCCCGACGCCGACGTGGACGCCCTGGTGGAGGAGCAGGCCAAGCTCCAGGAGAAGCTCGATGAGCTGGACGCCTGGAACCTGGACAACCGCCTCGATGTGGCCATGGACGCCCTGCGCTGCCCGCCGCCGGACACGCAGGTTTCCGTGCTCTCGGGCGGCGAGCGCCGCCGGGTTGCCCTGTGCCGGCTTCTCCTCACGGAGCCCGACATCCTGCTTTTGGACGAGCCCACCAACCACCTCGACGCCGAGTCGGTGGCCTGGCTGGAACGGCACTTGAAGGAGTACAAGGGCACCGTCATCGCCGTGACGCACGACCGCTACTTCCTGGACAACGTGGCGGGCTGGATCCTGGAGTTGGACCGCGGCCACGGCATCCCCTGGAAGGGCAACTACTCCTCGTGGCTTGAGCAGAAGCGGGACCGCCTCGCCAAGGAGGAGAAGAGCGAGAGCAAGCGCCAGAAGACCTTGGCCCGGGAGCTGGAGTGGATACGCATGGCCCCCAAGGCCCGCCAGTCCAAGGGCAAGGCGCGCGTAACGGCCTACGAGAAGCTTTTGAGCCAGGAGTACGAGAGCCTCCGCGAGGACCTCGAAATCTACATGCCGCCCGGGCCGCGCTTGGGGGACAAGGTGATCGAGCTATCTGGCGTAACCAAATCCTTCGGCGACAAGGTCATCATCGACAAGCTTTCCGTGAAGCTCCCCAAGGGCGCGGTGGTGGGGGTCATCGGCCCCAACGGAGCTGGCAAGACCACGCTCCTTAGGATGATCACGGGCGCCGAGAAGCCGGACTCCGGCGCGGTGGAGGTGGGCCAGACCGTGAGCCTCGCCTACGTGGACCAGAGCCGCGACAGCCTG
>JAKAGN010000512.1 GCA_021815525.1 Deltaproteobacteria bacterium | reverse complement strand
ATCCTCTCCTCTTTACGCGTACTTATAGAACGCGGCGCATGTGCCTTCCGAGGAGACCATGCAGGGCCCCACGGGGTCGGAGGGCGTGCAGGTCTTGCGGAAGAGGGGGCACCGGGGCGGCGTTATTGCGCCCGTGAGGACAGCTCCGCACAGGCAGCCGGGGGGGGGCGGCGCGGGGCGGGCGGAGATGGAGAAGGCGCGTTCGGCGTCGTGGGCCGAAAACTCGGCTGAAAGCGCGAGGCCGCTTAGGGGGATATTGCCCAGGCCCCGCCAGGGCTCGTCGCGGGGGGCGAACACGCGCTCCATGACGGCCCGGGCCGTGGGGTTGCCGTTATTCGAGACCGCGCGCGGGTAGGCGTTTTCCACCTCGTGGCGCTTTTCGTTGGCCTGGCGGACCAGAAGCAGGATGGCGAGGAGCATGTCCACGGGCTCGAAGCCCGCCGCCACGCAGGGCACGCGGTATTGGGCGGCGAGCGGGCGGAAGGCGTCGGCGCCGGTAACCACGCAGACGTGGCCGGGCAGGAGGAAGCCGTCCACCGCGAAGCCGGGGGACTCCAAGAGGGCCGAAAGCGCCGGCGGCACCAGCTTGTGGGCGGAGAAGAGGAAAAAGTTCGAAAGGCCCTCGGCCCGGGCCGCCAGGAGGGCGGCGGCCGTGGTGGGGGCGGTGGTCTCGAAGCCCACGGCCGGGAAGACCACCCTTTTATCCGGGTTGGCGCGGGCCAGCGCCACGGCGTCGCTTGCGGAGTAGACCACCCGCACGTCCCGGCCGCGGGCGCGCTCGGCCGAAAGCGAGGAGCCGCTTCCCGGCACCCGGACGAGGTCCCCGAAGGTGGCCAGGATCACGTTAGGCTCGCGTGAGAGCGCAACGAAGGCGTCCACCTGGCCCTGGTCCGTCACGCAGACCGGGCAGCCGGGCCCCGAAACCAGGGTGACGGCCGGCGGCAGGAGCGAGCGGATGCCGTGCCGGAAGAGGGAGACTGTGTGGGTGCCGCAGACCTCCATGAGCCGCAGGGGCGCGGCGGCCTACTCCCGGATGCGAAGGGCCAGCTTCCGTACGGTTTCGGGATCGCGGTAGGGGTCGGGTGAAGGCTCCAAGGTGGCCTCGCAATGGGCGGGTGGGGGAAAAGGTCCGCGGGATGCGTCGCGTCGTGTCCATCCCGGTTCCTGGCCGGAATTTTCGTAAACCGGTCATGCAATCCTACCAGGAGGATTCGCAAGAATCAATCCGGCTCCTTGGACCGGCCGGTCAAACAACAATGCCTTCCATTTGATGGGTCATTCAGCATTCAACTCGCCAGAGGCTAGAGAATTGCGAGCGTCCCCTCGTTTTCCTCCTCCTCCTGTCGTCATGCAATCAACTGAAATTCAAGGGAGATTTTTTTGAGCAATGTGCTTTCCGCCGCCCTTGATTTCCCTTGACAGGGCGTACGATTCTGCCATAAATGAAGAAGCATTCATTTTTTGGACGCTAGGCCGGGGGAAATTTTTCGCGTCCGGCCAAAGGAAATTCCATTCAAGGAGGCCGTTCTATGGTGAGAAGGATCAGAAAAGCAGCCGTGTTGGGTTCCGGGGTCATGGGCGGGGGCATCGCCGCCCTCTTGGCCAGCGCCGGGATCAAAACCCTACTTCTCGACATCGTCCCCTTCGATCTTACGGAGGAGCAGAAGAAGGACAAGAAGCAGCGCAACCGCATCGTGCAGGCCGGTTACGACGGCGCGGTGAAGGCGCGGCCCGCCCTTTTCATGAACCCCAAGAAGGACGCCGCCCTGGTTTCGGTGGGCAACTTTGAGGACGACTGGGAAAAGCTTGGCGAGTGCGACTGGATCGTGGAGGTGGTGGTCGAGAACTTAAAGATCAAGCAAGACGTGATGGCGAAGATCGAGAAGATCCGCAAGCCCGGGTCCATCGTCTCCACCAACACCTCGGGCATCCCGCTGAAGGACATCTCCGCACAAAGCTCCGCCGACTTCAAAAAGCACTTCATGGGCACGCACTTTTTCAACCCCGTGCGCTACATGAAGCTCCTAGAGCTTATCCCGGGAGCTGAGACCGACAAGGAAGTCCTTGATTTCATGGCCGATTTTGGCGAGCGGATTCTTGGCAAGGGCATCGTCTGGGCCAAGGACACCCCCAACTTCATCGGCAACCGCATCGGCGTGCAGGGCATGGTGCAGGCCATGCAGTTCATGGTGGAGGACGGGCTTTCGATTCCCGAGGTGGACGCCATCTTCGGCTCCTCCATGGGCCGGCCCAACACCGCCATGTTCAAGACCGCGGACCTCGTTGGCTTGGACACCCTGGGCCACGTGGCCAGGAACACCTACGATCTCGTGGTGAACGACGAGGCGCGCGAATCCTTCAAGATCCCCAAGTTCGTCGAGGATATGATCGGAAAGAAAATCCTCGGCAACAAGACCCAGGGCGGCTTCTACCGCAAGGACATCACCCCCGAGTGGAAGAAGATCCCCAAGGTCATCAACCCTGCAACCGGCGCGTATGAGGAGTACGGCAAGGCCGATTTTCCCTGCCTCGCCGCCGCCAAGGCCGCCAAGGACCTCGCGGACAAGATGAAGGCCATCGTCTACGCCGACGACAAGGCCGGCAAGTTCGCGTGGCGCGTGGTCTCGAACGGCCTGGTGTACGCCGCCAACCGCATCCCCGAGATTTCCGACACGGTGGTCGAG
>JAKAGN010000511.1 GCA_021815525.1 Deltaproteobacteria bacterium | reverse complement strand
ATAGAGCATCCCGGCTTTGACCGATCTCCACGGAGTCCTTTTTCCCAAAACTTCCAGGCTTCGGGCGGAAAAATGCGAAGTCCTCCAAAAACTTGCGGGGCGCGTTGCTGCGCAACGCGCCCCGCGCATATCGGGGGTCCGGGGGCGGGCCATTTTCATGCTTTGGGCCCCCGGAAGCCTGTGGCGCTTTTGCTTTTCTTTTGGGAAAGGGAGGGGGGGTGGGCTCAAAGCATCGAGACGGGGTCCACGTCGAGGACGGCCTGGACCTTGGGGGAGGCGCGCCGGGCCAGGGCCTGGGAGAGGGCCGCAAGGAAGGCCCGGAAGGAGCGGGTTTCGTAGCCCTTCAAGAGGATATGCCAGCGGAAGGCGCCCGCGATGCGGGAGACGGGCGCGGGCGCGGGCCCCAAAACCGTCACGCGGCCGGGCGAAGCGGCCGCCAGCACCCGGGCCTCCTCGCCGGCCTCCCGGGCCAGGGTCTCCGCCAGGTCCGCCTGGGGGGAGCTTATCCGCACCTGCGCCAGGCGCGTGAAGGGGGGGTAGCCCAGGCTCTTCCTCAGCGCAAGCTCACGGGCGTGGAAGCCGGCGGCGTCGGAGGTCCGCGCGGCCTTGATGGAGAAGTGCTCGGGGTTATAGGTCTGGATCACCACGAGGCCGGGACGCTCGCCGCGGCCGGCGCGTCCCATGACCTGTGAGACCAGTTGGAAGGTCCGCTCGCCCGCGCGGAAATCCGGGAAGTTCAGTGACAAATCAGCGCACACCACGCCCACCAGGGTGATGCCGGGAAAGTCGTGGCCCTTGGTCACCATCTGGGTGCCGATCACGATGTCCAGCTTATGGGCCCGAAGGTCCGAGAGGACCGTCACCAGGGCCCCCTTTTTCGCCGCCGTGTCGCGGTCGAGGCGCGCCACGCGGGCCTCGGGGAAGAGCTTCCGCACCGCGGCCTCCAGCCGCTCGGTGCCCACCCCCACAAGCTGGATCTTGAGGGACCCGCAGGAGGGGCAGCCGGCGGAAAGATCGTGGGAGTAGCCGCAGTAATGGCACAGGCAGGCGTTCTCCTCCTTGTGATAGGCGAGCGATACGTCGCAGTCGCGGCAGCGGGCCGCGGCCCCGCAGTCGGCGCAGAGCGCCAGGTTCGCGTAGCCCCGGCGGTTCAGGAACAAAAGCGCCTGCTCCTTGCGGGCTAGCGTCTCGGAGACGGCCTTCACCAGGGGTTCCGAGAGGAGCGCGCCGTGCTTGCCGGTGCGGTGGAAGCGCAGATCCACGAGCCGCACCTCGGGAAATGGGCGGTCCTCCACCCTTTTCGTTAGCCTAAGCTCCGCCGACTTTCCCGACGAGGCGTTGTGGAGGCTCACCACCGAGGGCGTGGCCGAGCACAAAAGCGCCACGGCGCCCGAAAGCCGCGCCCGGACTATGGCCAGGTCCCGGGCGTTATACCTTAAGCCGCTTTCCTGCTTGTAGCTTTCGTCGTGCTCCTCGTCCACCACCACCAGGCCAAGGCGTTCGTGGGGAGCGAACACGGCCGAGCGCGCGCCCACCGTGATGGCCGCCTCCCCCCGCGCGGCCCTTATCCACTGGCCGCTTCTCTCCAGGTTCGAAAGGCCGCTGTGCAACACGGCCACCTTCTCGCCGAAACGCGCCCGGAAGCGGCGCTCGGTCTGGCTTATGAGGGCGATCTCGGGAACGAGAACTATGGTGGAGAGCCCCTTCGACATGGCGTGGGCCGCGGCCTGAAGGTAGACCTCGGTCTTTCCGCTGCCCGTGACGCCGTTCAGGAGAAAGGCGGAAAAGCCGCCCCCGATGGCGGCATTGACGGCCTCCAGCGCCGCCCGCTGCTCCTCCATGAGGCGCGGCGGGCCGCAATCAGGCTCCACCTCGCCGCCAAGAGGGTCGCGGTACACCGGCTTTTCGAAAAGAAGTATCTCCCCAGCCTCCTCCATTGCCTTGATATGCCGCGAAACCGCCGGCACCGCGGCCTTCAGGTCCCTGAGCGGCATGGCCCCGCGCGCGGCCAGCGCCGAAAGCGCCCGGTGCCGCCCGCTCTGGCGGGGGGGCGCGGAGGACTTTTGGGCCAGGCCCAGGACCCAGGTCTCGCTCCGTGGCCCGAAATTCGCGCCCAGGGCCTCGGGCGTAAGCGCCAGGAGCCCCTCCCCCGCCAGCCGGAACGTGAGGACCCTGCGGGCGCGGTCCTCGCCCACGAGGTCCGGCAGCGGAACCGGGCCGCCATCGAGAAGCCGCGACAGGACGTCCCGCCCGGCCCCGGCAAGCTCCGCTTCCCCGCCCTGCCCCGCCAGCGCCGCGCGGCCCGCACCGGTGAGGGACGCCGCCAGCACCGCCCCGGCGTCCGCGCCCGCTGGAAGCGCGTCCCGTATGGCAAGCCCTATGGGATAGAGGTAGTAATCCGCCACCCAGCGGAAAAAGGGCGTCATGGAGGCAGGAAAAAGCGGCGCGGGATCCAGAACGTCGGCGATGGCCCTGAGCCTCACGCCCTCGCCCGCCGTCCCCGGGCCCAGCACCCAGCCGGTGGCCGCGCGCCGCCCAAGGGGCACCAGGACGCGCCTGCCGGGATCCGCCAGGCCCCGCAGCCGATCCGGCACCTTGTAGACGAGGCTCATGGGCAGCGCCGCCGCCACGGCCACCTCCACGATTTCGCCTTCCGTTGCGTCCATGCCGCACCTTGCAGGGAAAGAACCT
>JAKAGN010000510.1 GCA_021815525.1 Deltaproteobacteria bacterium | reverse complement strand
CTCCCCACACCCCTTTCCAAAACGCCCGGGGGCGCAAACCGCCCCCGGACCCCCGATATTGGCGGGACGGATTGCTTCGCAATCCGTCCCGCAGAATCTGGAGGGCTCCGCATCCCACGCTTCGACGAACGCCAAGCGGAAAAGGGGCGGAATGGGCTTTGAAACGCAATGATTGAAAATAGCGTTTTCCGTCAGGCTGATAAAGGAGGCTGACCATGCGGATAAACTACGCCGAAAACGAGCTTACCATTAATGAGGGCCTGGAGAAGGTCTTCAACTTCATCTCAAGGGGCGCTTGTTACGAGCGCTGGCACTTCGACTACCACCTAAGGGCCCAGGTCATGGACGTGCGCGAGCAGGGGGTGGGCTCGGCCTTTTCCATAGAGGAGCTTATAGGCGGCTTCTACCTTCACCACGTGGGGCGCGTCGTGGTCTTCGAGCGGAACCGGAGATTTACGTGGAAGGGCAGGTTCGCGCTGTGCTCCCACATCCATATCGGCACGGACTTCACCTTTTCGGCCGAAGGCGGCGGCACGCGGGTCAAGGAGATCCTCTACTTCGAGGCCAAGCCCGCGCTCTTCCTCCTGGCCCTGCCGTATGCCGGCTACCCGGTCTTCCGGCCCGGGGCCTGCAGGGCCCACATACGGGACGAGCTTTCGGGGATAAAAAGGCTCATCGAAAGCGGGGATTACGAGCCGAAGGACGTAAGGTACTTCCTGGACGACCCGGAGCTCATGGCCTCCGTCAAGCGCGCCAAAAACTGAGCCACGCCGGGAAGTCACCTCACAAGCTCCGAGACCGGCACGATCTTCACCTTCTCCAATATCTCCGGGAGCATTCGGGAAAGAACCTCGTAGGTGACGGGGTGTGGGTGGCCGATCACCACCGCGCTTCCGTGCTTGGCGGCCAGCGCGAGGGCGCGCTCCACCTGCGCCGCCACCGCGCCGGGGGACTGCTCGTTATCCAGGAATACGTCGCGCCGCGCCGTGGGCAGCTGGAACACCGCCGCAGCCGCGGCCACCTTGGAGCGCGGCGTGGTGACGCTGTCCACGAAGAAAAGGCCGTCCTTCTTGAGGACCGTGAAGATGGGGTAGAGGGCCGCCGAATCGCCGGTGAGGCGCGAGCCCATGTGGTTGTTGACCCCAACGGCGTGGGGCACGCGGGCCACGTCGTCACGCAGGGTGTCGGTGAGCTTGTCGGAGTCCATGCCGGACAGGAGCGCGCCGGGCCCGGGGTCGTCCTTGGGATAGCCCAAGGGTTCCATGGGGATGTGGGCCAGTATGGTTTTTCCCGCGTCGTGCCCGGCGTCGGCGATCTTCGCGGCCCCCGGGCCGTGGGGCATTACGGCCAGCGTCAGCGGCGCCGGAAAAAGCGCGAACTTGCGGTCAAGCTCCGGGTGGTAGCCCAGGTCGTCGATGATTATGGCAAGGAGCGGCCGCCCGCCCGCCTGCTCCGGGCCGGTCCCGGGCGGCGGGGGGAGGTTGGTTTTTCCGGGCCTGGGAGCCGCCTTGCCGCCCTCGGGCCCGCCGCCCGCGAGGTTCTCCGGCTTTGGGCCCGAGGACGGAGCCGCTTCATGGCCCGCCCCGTGCGCCGGGTGCGACGGATGCTTGGCCCCAGCGGGGCGCTCCGTGGCGCTGCGCTCCGGGACCGCCCGCACTGCGTGCCGCGTCCCCCCAGCGGGGATGAAGCGCCAAGCCAGGTAGGCCCCTGCCCCCACCAGGGCCGCGATGAGGAGGACGCTGGCGAAAGCCCGGGCAAAGGCTCCGGCCCCGCCTCCCGCCGCCTTCTTCTTCCGCCCGCCTTTCTTCCTGGCCGCCATTTTCCCCATCTTTCCTTTTACCTGTAAAAACAGGTTGAAGCATCGGGAGCGTTCATATTTTGAACGTTCAAAAAATGAACGACGCAGTCTCAACATCTTTAAATTATATCATTTTACCATCAAGCGCCGCGCGTCCCCTATCCATCACCTTTCACCAGGAAGCGCGCCGCCGCCAGGAGGTCGTCGAAGACGCGGTCCACGCGGACGCCTTTTTTCCGGGCGGAGGCCGGGGCGGCGCCGCCGTTTCCGGTGCGCACCAGGAAGGCTTGACCCAAGCCCGCGCGGCTCGCGGCGTCCATGTCCTTCACGGAGTCGCCGATCATGACGGCCCGCGAAAGGTCGATGCCGTGCCGGTCGCGGGCGGCGAGGAGCATCCCGGGCCGGGGCTTGCGGCAGGGGCAGCCGTCCTCCGGGACGTGGGGGCAGTGGAGGATGTCGAGGATCTCGCCCCCGGCCTTCCGCACGGCCTCGCTCATCCGGGCGTGGGTGTCGGCCAGGATTTCCGGGGTGGCCATGCCGCGGCCGATGATGGACTGGTTGGTGACCACGATCACCTGGAAGCCGGCGCTCTTCAAGAGGGCCAGGGCCTCCAGGCTTCCCGGCAGGAACTCGAACTCGCTCCAGTTTTTTATGTAGTCGGCCGAGTCGCGGTTGATGACCCCGTCCCGGTCGCAGAACACGATTTTCAATGGCTCTCCCGCTGGACCGGATGCATGCTCTTGTTTTGCATCAGATCCTCATGAATTGATTTTATTTACGTTTCCCGAGTGCCTCGCCAGGGGGGGCTGAAAGCGATGAGCCGCAAGGAAGGCGAGCGGCGCGGGGAGGAATAGTATTGTTATACATGACGACCCGCGGACGCTACGCCTGACA
>JAKAGN010000053.1 GCA_021815525.1 Deltaproteobacteria bacterium | reverse complement strand
TGGAAGTCTTCAGTAATAGAAGACACGCACGCGATATTGAAAAATTTGCCGTTGCGCCCAAGTCTTCTTGACCGCAGCGTTTATACATTATATCATAAAAATTTATGGATGAGTTCCAAAATTTGGCTCGCCCGCAACCGCAAACATTCCAGAAGGCCCGCAAGATGACCGATGAAATCCTAGCCCCCGCCGCCTCCCCGGACGAATCCTCTGCCTCGCCCGTCGTGAACGGTGAATCCGACGTCCACCGCCTAAGCTACGGCGGCAAGGAGATCATCCTCATCGGCACGGCCCACGTGTCCAAGAAAAGCGCCGAGACCGTCGAGCGCGTCATCCGCGAGGAAAAACCCGACACCGTATGCGTGGAGCTTTGCGAAAGCAGGCTCGCGGCCATCCGCAAGCCCGATTCCTGGCGCGACATGGATATCGTCAAGGTGATCCGGGAGAAGAAGGTATTCCTCCTGCTCTCGCATCTTTTGCTGGCGTCCTTTCAGCGGCGCATAGCCAAGAACATGGACATAAAGGCCGGCGAGGAGATGATCCGCGCCATCAAGACCGCCGAGGAGATAGGCTCGGCCGTGGTTCCGGCGGACCGCGAAATCCGCGTGACCCTCTCCCGCGCGTGGCGGCTTTTGAAGCTTAAATCCCGCTTCAAGCTCTTCCTGGAGCTTCTGGGCGGGCTCTCGGAGGCCGACGACATCACCGAGGCCGACATAGAGGCCCTGAAGGAAAAGGACGCCCTGGAGCTTTTGTTGAAGGAGATGGGCGAGATAATGCCGGAGCTGCGGCGGGTCCTCATAGACGAGCGGGACCTCTTCCTCGCCGAAAAAATCCGCACCGCGCCGGGGGAAAAGATCGTGGCCGTGGTGGGCGCGGGGCACGTGCCGGGCATCTCCAAAAACTGGGAGGAGGAGATCGACATCGAGGCCCTCACCGTTCTTCCGCCCAAGTCGAGGCTCAAGTCGGTCTTCATGTGGGGCCTGCCCATCGTAATCATGGCCCTCATGGCGGCCGGGTTCATGTACGCCGGAAAGGGCGTGGGGGCCAACATGATCCTCTGGTACGTGGCCACCACCGCAGTACTGGCGGGCCTTGGGGCGGCCGCGGCCTTCGCGCACCCTTTGTCCATCGCGGCGGCCATCGTGGCGGCCCCCCTGCATCCCATCCACCCCACCATCGCCTCGGGCTGGATCTCGGGCCTCACCGAGGCCTGGGTACGCAAGCCCCAGGTGAAGGACCTGGAGGCCATCCCCCAGGACATCGAGTCATTCTCCGGCTTCTGGCGCAACAAGGTGACCCGGATACTCCTCGTGGCCGCCTTCACCAACTTAGGGGCCATGCTGGGCACCTTCGTGGCCATACCGCTGATGATACGCATCTTCGGCAAAGGATAGCCGCCCGTCGAAAAACGCGATCTACGGCGTCACGCTTCAAAGCCAATTCCGCCACGTATCTCGATACGCTCGGCTCTTGGCTTTTCGCGTTCCTTGTATCTCATCGTTTTTCGCCAGGCGGCTGCAGATCCAGCCTTTTCAACGGGTTCTTAACGGCCGAACTGCTTTAAAAACCCCGCCGCAGCCATATCCAGAAGGCAGCAACAAGAAGGGTCAGGACGGTCACGGGAATCCCCGCCGCGGCGTGGGTGCGCCACGAGATCCTGACCCCCATCACGGCGGCCCATTCCGCAACGATCAGGTTCGCTATGCTCCCGGGAAGGACCAGGTTTCCGGCAAGGGTGCTGGAAAGCGCCAGCACCAGCCCGGACTCCGGCGAATGGCACTTGGGCAGCAGGAGCATCACGGCCGGAACGTTCGACACCACGTTGGACAGCGCCGCCGTGAACGCCAGAAGCGCCGGCCAGCGCGCGAGATCGAGGCCCGCCGAGGAGATGGCCCGGAAGATCCAGTCCGCTATGCCGTAGTCCATCAAAGCCCGGTTCACCACGAAAAGGCCGAAGAAGAGGATCAGAAGCGGCCAGTCTATGAGCCCGAAGATGCGCCGCGAGGCGAGCCTGCGGCTTAAAAGCAGCACCCCCGCGCCGGACAGCGCCGCCGCCTCCCGCGAGACGCCCCCCCAGAGGAAAAGTAAAACGAGGACCGCGATCACCAAGAGGCCCTTGCCGGTCTGCCAAGGGTCGAATGCGGGCGAATCCACCGTGGGCGGCGTAACGGCGCGCATCCAGCGGCCCCGGAAAAGAAGCGCGATTACGCCCCACACTATAAAAAGCCCCAGGATCGCAACGGGCAGTGCTCCGGCCGCGTAGCCGCCGAAAGAAAGCCCCATCACCTGGCCTATCAGCATGTTCTGGGGGTTGCCGATCAAGGTCGCGGCCGAGCCCACGTTTGAGGCGCATGCGAGCCCCAGAAGGTGCGGAACAGGGTCGAGCCCGCGCCGGGCCGCGCCTTCTATGAGTATTGGCGTCATGGCCAGGCACACGATGTCGTTTGCAAGAAGCGCCGAAAGAACGGCGGACGATGCGATGACGAGCGCCAGGAGACCTTCGGGGGAACCGCCGTAGTCAGCTATCCGGCGGGCCATTACAGTGTAGAAGCCCCCGAGCCGAAGCTGGGCCGACACCACCATGAGCCCGAAGAGGAGGCTTACCGTGGCAACGTCCACGGCCCGCCACGCGGCCTCGGCGGAAAGCGCCCCGCCCGCAACGAGCGCAATGGCCCCCAGGACCGCCGCGCCGCTGCGGTCGATGGCCAGGCCCGGCACGCCGCCCGCCGCCATTCCGCCGTAGACGAAGAGGAAAACTCCGATAACCAGAAGGTCCATCCTGCCCCGCCTCCCGCCGATCCGGGTTCACGCCGCGCAGCAATCCGGCTCCTTCCTTATCCCATCGAGCCTCCAAAGGGAATACGCGCCTTACACTTCACTTAAATGGTCTTGACTTCCCTTTTGGGGGATTCCATAAACGGGCGAGGAAAAGGAGTAAAAATGTCCCCCTTAACCGATGCGGAAATCCTGGCGGCTGATCTCGCCCACGTGTGGCATCCCTACACGTCCGCCACGGAGCCGCTTCCGGTGTACCCGGTGGCCTCGGCCGAGGGCGTCCGCATCAGGCTTATGGATGGCCGGGAGCTTGTGGACGGCATGTCCTCGTGGTGGGCGGCCATTCACGGCTACAGGCACCCGGTCCTGGACGCGGCCGTGACTCACCAGCTTTCCCGGATGTCCCACGTCATGTTCGGGGGGCTTACCCACGAGCCCGCCGTCATGCTGGCTGAGCTTCTGGCGGGCCTCACGGAGGGGCGGCTTCCCCGCGTCTTTTTCTGCGACTCCGGCTCCGTCGCGGTGGAGGTGGCCATAAAGATGGCGTGGCAGTACTGGCACGCAAGGGGGCGGCCCGGGAAAAAGCGCCTCATAAGCATCGAAAGCGGCTACCACGGCGACACCCTTGGGGCCATGAGCGTTTGCGACCCCGTGACCGGGATGCACGGTGTTTTCTCGGGCGTTCTTCCCCGGCAGATATTCGCACCCGCGCCGCGCCTTGGCTTCCGGGATACCTGGAACGAGGAGGACGCGGCGGAGCTTGCGCGCCTCGTCCGACACCACAGGGACGAAACCGCGGCGCTTATCCTTGAGCCCATCGTCCAGGGCGCGGGCGGGATGCGCTTTTACTCGCCAGGATACCTGCGCCGGGTGCGGGAGCTGTGCGACGAAAACGAAATCCTCTTCATAGCGGACGAGATAGCCACGGGCTTCGGACGCAGCGGCGAAATGCTGGCCTGCCAACACGCCGGTGTCTGGCCCGACATACTGTGCCTGGGAAAGGCCCTCACCGGCGGCTACATGAGCCTTGCCGCGACCTTATCCACGCAGGACGTGGCCAAGACCGTCTCGCAAGGCTCGCCCGGCGTTTTCATGCACGGCCCCACCTTTATGGGAAATCCGCTCGCCTGCGCCACGGCCTTGGCCAGCGTCCGGCTACTCCTCTCATCCCCCTGGCGCGAACGGGTCTCGGGAATCGAGGATGTCTTCCGGAAGGAGTTCGACCCGATCCGCTATCTTCCGGGGGTCGCGGACGTGCGGGTCCTGGGGGCCATAGGGGTTGTGGAGATGGAAAGGCCCGTGAACGTGGCTTCCATGCAGAAAAGGTTCGTGGAAAAGGGCGTGTGGGTGCGGCCCTTCGGAAGGCTCGTCTACCTCATGCCGCCCTTTATAATCGAAAACGCCGACCTTTATAAGCTCACGGGCGCGGTTTCGGAGGTCATCTTCGAGGAGCACGAGCAATGAAGAAGGAAGAGCCGGGCGCCATTGGCAGGTACGCCTTCATCGACGCGGAGCTTCTGCGCCGCGAGAAGGCCAGCCAGTTGAGAAGTCTCAAGCCGGTAGTTCCGGCTGGCGATGCCACGGTTAACGCCGACGGCCGCCTTTTGCTGAACTTTTCCTCAAACGATTACCTGGGGCTATCCAGGCATCCGCTTTTGAAGGAGCGCGCGGCTGAATACATCGACCGCTACGGCGCGGGCTCCACGGCCTCGCGGCTTGTGTGCGGATCGCTTTCCTGCTTCTTCGAGGTGGAGGAAAAGCTCGCGGCCTGGAAGGGCACCGAGCGGGCGCTTATCCTAAACTCCGGCTTTCAGGCCAACGTGAGCCTTCTCCCGGCCATCGCGGACAAGGATTCCCTCATAATTTCCGACGCCCTGAACCACGCAAGCCTGATCGCCGGGGCGCGGCTTTGCCGCTGCCGGGTGGAAAAGGCCCCCCACAACGACGTCCCGGCGCTTAGGCGCTTGCTGGAAGATGGCCGCGGCAGGGGCTATTCCCGGGTCATCGTGGCCACCGAGTCGGTCTTCAGCATGGACGGCGATCGCTCCGACGTGGCGGCCATATCGAAGCTTTGCGAGGAGTTCGACGCATTTTTGCTGGTGGACGAGGCCCATGCAACGGGCGTCCTGGGCCCGCGCGGCGCGGGCCTGTGCCACGGGCTAAACGTGGATCTCGTCATGGGAACCCTCGGCAAGGCCCTGGGCTCATTCGGGGCATACGTGGGCTCTTCCGAGCGCATGTACCAGTATCTGGTGAACTGCTGCGGGGGTCTCATCTACTCCACGGCGCCGCCGCCCGCGGTGCTGGGCGCGGTGGACGCGGCCTTGGACATCGTGCCAGGCATGGACCGGCAGCGGGCGGAGCTTGCGGCCAACGCCGCTTTTTTGAGGGAAGAGCTGATCCGCCTGGGTTTTTCCACGGGGCTCTCCGAAACCCAGATCGTGCCGGTCTTAATCGGCGGCGAGGCCGAAACCCTCCACCTTTCCCGGCACCTGTCCGAAAACGGGATTCTGGCGGTGGCCATCCGGCCGCCCACCGTTGGGAAGGGCCAAAGCCGGATCCGGCTTTCGCTTTCGGCTGCCCACACGCGGGAGATGGTGGAGCGGCTCGTGTCGGTCTTCGCCTCGTGGAAGCGGCCATGAAATTCCCTCCCGCGTTTTTCGTGACCGGCACAGATACGGGCGTCGGGAAGACCTTCGTTTCGGGCGTTTTGCTGGCGGGCCTTGCCGGCGCGCGCTACTGGAAGCCCGTCCAGAGCGGCTGCGCTGAAGGCGCCGACACCGCCTGGCTCGCGGCCGCCACAGGGCTTCCTTCCTCGCGCTTTTTCCCGGAGACCCACCGGCTTTCGGCGCCCGTATCGCCGCACCTCGCGGCCCGGCTGGAGGGCGTGGAAATCCGCCTGGACGATTTCGCGCTTCCCGCGCTTTCAAGCAACGAACACCTGGTGGTGGAGGGCGCGGGCGGAGTCCTGGTTCCCCTGAACCAGCTGGACCTAATGGCGGATCTGATGGCGCGCCTCGGGCTTCCGGTGATCCTCGTTGCCCGCTCCGCGCTGGGCACCATCAACCACAGCCTGCTTTCGCTATCGGAGCTTACGCGCCGCGGAATCGAGGTTTTGGGGGTCGTGATGAACGGGCCCGAAAACCCGGAAAACAGGAAGGCCATCGAGCACTACGGAAACGTTCCGGTCCTGGCCCGGATTCCGCCCGTGGAGCGGGTTTCGCCCGAAATCCTGGCGCGGCTTTTCAAGGAGTGCTTCCCCGTTGCCTAAGGCCCGGCCCCCTGCCCTCTTCCGTCTTCAAAAGGAACCGATGAATGAATGCAAGGGAAATTTTCGACGCGGCGCTTTCCGTGGCGGACGGCCGGACGCTTTCGGCGGCCACGCTGCAAGCCCTGGCCGCGCTTCCAGAAAGCGAGGCCTTGAGGCTGGCGGCCGGAGCAGACGTCATACGGGAGCGCTTTTTCGGGCGCCTTGTCCATCTTTGCACCATAGTGAACGGCAAGAGCGGCAACTGCTCCGAGGACTGCGCCTTCTGCTCCCAGTCGGCGCGGGCCGTCTCCAATATCGAGCGTTACGGCCTCATGGACAAGGAGCGCCTGAAGGACGGGGCAGCATATGCGCAAAAGCAAGGAGTGAACCGCTACTCGGTGGTGACCAGCGGCCGCAGGCTTCCGCGCGCCGAGGTTATAAGGGTGGCCGAGGCCTTCTCCGAGATGGCGCAAACGAGGGTGGGGCTGTGCGCCTCTCTGGGAATACTGGACGCGGAGGACCTAAGGCTTCTGAAATCGGCCGGAATGAGCCGCTACCACCACAACATCGAGACCGCCGAGAGCCATTTCGATAAAATCTGCACCACTCACTCCTTCGCGGAGCGCGTGGCGACTCTCAAGGCCGCAAGGGAGGCGGGGCTTTCGCTGTGCTCGGGGGGAATTTTCGGTCTGGGGGAGACGGACGCCCAGGTTCTCGAAATGGCGCTGACGCTAAGGGAACTTGACGTGGACGCCGTGCCCCTAAACTTCCTAATCCCCATCCCGGGAACCCGGATGGAGGGCGCGGCGCGGATTTCGCCCCTGCGCTGCCTCAAGATCATCGCCCTTTTCCGCTACGTGCTGCCCCAAAAGGACATCCTGGTCTGCGGCGGCCGCGAGGCGAACCTGAAGGAGTTCGCGCCCCTGGTTTTTTTCGCGGGCGCGAGCGGCGTCATGACGGGAAACTACCTGACACAGGCGGGTCGGCCGGTTGAAGCCGATCTCGAGCTCATCGAGCGCCTGGGCTTTTCGGTGAGGACCGATCCATAATAAACTGCTGAATTTAAAATTTTTTAGATTGGTTCTATTATGCAATACTACGGCAGCTTGGCAATAGCATAAACTTTATTACTATCGGAATATATTTCTTTTATATCATTAAATATGACAGGATTAAATATAATTGGATTCTCCATACTAGCATAGTTAAGATGAAAAAAAATACAAGCCTTTTTCTCGGAATCCTGTCTGTACGATGTGTTATTATTATAATATCCAACGTATTTAACAGGTCCTAAACCAAAGCAAGCGCTCATATTATATGAATCTTTAATATATCCATACGCCCAGGCTAAATTTTCAATGTTCATGCCAAACCCTACAAATAAAGGATGCTTTAATACATAACCAGTTGGACTAATCTCTATAATCGAATAATCTGAAAATTTTTTTTTCATTGTATCTAAAGCCCACAAAGCAGATTTTTCATATTTATGCCAAGCGTAGTGACCGGCAGCTAAGTTAAAACATAAAGCAGTTACTATCCATATAATAAGCAAGCCTCGCTTACTTTTCTCTATGGATGACCATGAGGCGGCTATAAGCAGAAATCCAATCAAAATTATACGATAGCCGTTTTGGTATGAACCCATGAACGAATTTCTGGGTATAATGCATCCCAAAACAACAAGAACAAGCCCTGCAAAAAGGTATGCAGTAGCTTTGCCACCTTTGACCGAATGCCTTATTGCATACCATGTCAATATCCCGAAGATAACCAAAGGCACCAGTTCTTCCAATACATAATCATTAACATAAAACGGTTGGATAAGCTGCATTAGTTGATAGCCTATGCTGCTCCATATAAATTCGGGATGGCTCATTCCCTTCTTTGCAACATAAACGGCCAGCACGGCTGATGGCAGCCAAATCATTAATAGACGGCAACCAGCCATGAGCCAGCTGTTGAGCTGTCGTATCTCTCCGGTAGCCTGCCGATAAAGCGCAAGACTAACGTCAACTATGCCTAAAGCAAGCGTAGCGGTCGGGTGGCAGAGAAAAACGAAAACCCTCGCCAAGGCCTCCACAGGGATTGCAATTCTTCGCTTTTCAAGCACAAGCGATAAGAGCAAGGCTGATAGTGCGGCCACAAGCCCCATTAGAAACGACCACATTCCCCAATGGAAGCAATTGTTCAGCGCAAACGGCAGGCCCGTCAAGCGTGTCCATCTGGATGCCGGGTCCAAACGTCCGGCAAGAAAATAGATGAGCAACGGAACCGAGGCCGCATACGCCGATAATGCAACCTTGGCGGCGGCGTTGACTCCGAATAATTTTATAAGACCGCCCAACAGTACTACTGGCAGCTCATACGACGACACCTGGATGTCAAGCTGATATGGATAGCCAGGGGGTACGCATCCGCCAATCAAATCCACAAAGGCTTTGGCATCTGCAAGATGATTAAACATATCGACGCATAATGGTTCATGATACAACCACACAAAAGAAGTAACCAGCAAGAGCCCGAAACCGAAGACCAATGATGAGGCTTCATATGTATTGGCAATTGATTTAAGCCTGATGGAATGCAACCTATTACGCCTCCACATCTTGTTCCGCGTAAAAAATTGTAAAGGGGTAAGCCTTGATGGGGAGCCTTACCCGTAAGGTGTTCGGGAAGGAGGGAGAGGGGAAAACCTTTTGCTCATAAAAGGTTCTCCCCTCTCCCCGCTCCCGCGAATCCGATTTATTTGATGAAGTAACCGTGGGGCTGGGTGGTGGTGGGGAACTTGCGGATCACCGGCCGGTCGCCCAGCTTGTCGAAGTACTCGTCCACGGCGTTGGTCTCGCCGGCCCAGGGAACCATGCCGTACTCGTCGAAGATGACGACCCCCCCCTTCACGACGAGCGGATAGAGAAGCTCGAGGCCCAGCTTCGTGGGCTCGTAAAGATCTATGTCGAAGTGGAGCAGGGAAATGCGAAGCCCCGGGTTTTCCTCGCAGAAGCGGGGCAGGGTCTCGTCGATGTTCCCCACCACGAGCTTTGCCCGGGCGATGTCCGGAATCATGTTGTCCATGGTGTTGACTGCGACCAGCTCCTCGATTTCCGGGCGCACGCTTCCCGGCGAGTAGCCCCCCATGACCTTTCCGAAGGCCGGGTCGGTCTTGCCGTCCTCGGGCGCGAAGCCCTGGAAGCCCGCGAAGTTGTCGAAGCCGTAGACCAGGCGCTTGCGATCGCCCGGGCAGAATATCTCGAGGAGCTTGGCCCAGGTGAAAAAGCTGGGGCCGCGGTAGACGCCCAGCTCCACGATGTGGCCGGGAAGGTCTATCACGTTCTTGAAAAGCTCGTAGTGGGCCAGGAAGCGCCCCATGTGGAGCCTTCTCACGTAGGCCGGAAAGAGCGAGAGGACGTGCTGGAAGGAGTGCCCGTTTTCCGCTATGACATCCTCCAGTCGCTTCCAGATTTCCTTGTCCCGCGCAAGCCTCGCCCCCTGGGCCTCGGTAACGGGCACGTCCTTGGCTTCCGGGCCCTTTGATTTTCGCGTCATGCTGCCATCCTTTCCGGCGTCTTTTTGGTCCGGCTGAAAAAATCCATCATCCGAAATCGACGAAATCCTTTTCGAAGCGTTCCTTGGCCGAGGAGCTGTTGTCGTCGTTATAGAATATCCCTGCCAGCCCCAGGCGCTCCCGCGCAAGCTCCAGCCGCCGGGCGATCTCCTCCTGCGGCACCTTGGGAAAAATGGCGGCCGAATCCATGCCCGGGGTTTCCAGGTAGCCGCTCAAGAGAACGTACTTCACGCGGTGGCCCGTCACAAAATCCAGGGTTTCCAGGAACTCGTCCCCGGTTTCCGTGGGAAAGCCCGCTATGACGTCGGTCTCGAAATTTTTGAAGCCCGTGCCCATCACCGCGCCGAAAAGCCGCTCTATGTCGGCTCGGTCGTAGTTGCGGCGCATGAGGGAAAGGACGCGGCCGGAGGCGCTCTGGATGGGCACCTTGAGAAGAAAGAGGCGGCCTTCGTCCAACAGCTCCAGGAGAAAGGGAAGATGCCCCAGGGCGTGCACCGGGTGCATGTTTTCAAGCCCTATCTCAACCGCAGGGTCGATGGCCAAGAGGGCGCGCACGAGCCCCGGAAGGGATTCGCCCATGTCGTGGCCGTAGTCTCCCAGGCTGTCGGCCCAGAGCACCAGGCGCCTCTGGCCAGTCTCCTCCATGAGGGCGCGGCTGCGGTCGACCAGGCTTTGGACCGGGATGCTGCGGTAGGCGGGAAAGGCCATGCGTTCGGCGCAGTAGGCGCAGGTCTGCTTGCAGCCCTCGGAGGGATACATCTTCAAAAACTGGTCCGAGTAGGTGACCTTCTGGTGGGGGTTTTCCTGCTTGTAGGTGGCCAGGTCCTTCGGAATGGAGCGTTCCATGAACCCGCGCTCGAAGCCGGCCAAATCCGGCGCGCTCGTCCCGAAGAGGGCCGGCATCCAGTCGTACTGGTTCTTCCACTCGAAGGCCCTGCCTTTGAAGCTTTGCCTGAGCCCCGCAGGATCGATGGAGGGAAGGCAGCCGCACACCACCAGCTCCCCGGGAAGCTTCCCGTACTCGTCCACCAGCCGGAGGGAGTTGTCGTGCTGATCCCTGCGGTAGGAGCAGGTCCAAAGGAGAATTGTCTCGGCCTCCTCGGGGGAGCCCACCAGCTCGTGCCCGTTTTCGGCGAGATATTGCCGGTACCGCTTGATGTCCGCCTTGCGCTGGATACATGCGTTCAAGCCGCGCAAAAAAACCTTCATCCAGAAACTCCTTTTTCGGCGCGGCTCCAAGACCCCGAAAGGACCGGGATTAGGGACCTCGCCGGCGTCGGACCGACCCGGTAAAATCAGCGGATGGCAACTACCTTCCGGCGGGCTTTTTGGCGCGCGGTTTTTGGGGTTTGGGCGGCTTGGGTGGAAGGGACAGCGCGTTTTGGCGGGCCCTTTCGAGCCACTCGTCCAGGAACCCGGAATCGGCCGCGAGAGACTCGGGAACGGCCGCGTAGTCCTTCATGACGCGGCCCTCCATGGGCTCGAAGGGCGCGGCCTCGTCGTACTGGGAGAAGAGCCGCGCGCGGTCCTCCGGGGACAAACGCAGGATCACGTTGTCCTGATGGGCTCCCGCCATCATGTAGCCGTTCACGAAGAAGACCGGGCAGCCGAACATGCTTTTCCTTACAGCCCCGTAGGGGCGCATGGCCTCCT
>JAKAGN010000509.1 GCA_021815525.1 Deltaproteobacteria bacterium | reverse complement strand
CCGATCTCTCACCACCTTCAACGAGATCGACATGGGCCGAGTAACGGCCATAAGGGACGAGCACAAGGACGCCTTCCAAAAGCTCCACGGCGTGCGCTTGGGCTTCATGTCCTTTTTCGTGAAGGCGGTTGTGGCGGCCCTCAAGGAGGCCCCGGACATGAATGGGGCCATCGAAAATAACGAGATCGTGCATCACCATTACTACCACGTGGGCATGGCCATCGGCGCGGAAAAGGGCCTCGTGGTGCCGGTCATCCGCCACGCCGACCGCCTGACCTTTGCCGGGATCGAAGCCGCCGTCGTGGAATTCGTGAAGAAGATCAAGGAGAACCGGCTGGCGCTGGCGGACCTTGAAGGCGGCACCTTTTCCATCACAAACGGCGGGGTTTACGGCTCGCTTTTGAGCACCCCCATCTTGAACCCGCCCCAGAGCGGCATCCTGGGGCTCCACAAGATCGAGGACCGGCCCGTGGCGATCGCGGGCCAGGTGGTCATCCGACCCATGATGTACGTGGCCCTAAGCTACGACCACCGCATAGTGGACGGCAAGACCGCCGTGACCTTCCTGCGGCGCATCAAGGAGCTTGTGGAGAACCCCGAACGCCTTTTATTGGAGGTCTGAATGGGATACGCGGACACCTTCGATCTCGTGGTGATAGGCGCAGGTCCCGGCGGCTACACGGCGGCGCTTCGGGCGGCCGCGCTCGGCATGAAATGCGCCTGCGTGGAAAGGGAAGCCCGGGTGGGCGGCGTGTGCCTCAACGTGGGCTGCATTCCCTCCAAGGCGCTTCTGGATTCCAGCGAGTACTACGCGCTGGCCAGAGGGTCTTTTGCCACGCACGGCATAAGGCTTTCGGGGCTTTCGTTCGATTTGGCCGCCATGATGGCAAGGAAGGACGAGGTGGTGCGGGGCCTGACCCAGAACGTGCGGGGTCTCCTGGACGCGGCCGGGGTGGCGGTGATAAGGGGCGAGGCGCGTCTGGCGGGCCCGTCCTCCGTGCGGGTGAAGGCGGCGGGCTCGACGGGCGAAACCGGGCCCGACGAGATCGTTCTTTCCGCGAAAAACATCCTCCTGGCCACTGGAAGCGAGCCGGTCCAGGCGCCCTCCCTTCCCTTCGACGGCGCGGTAATCGTGGACTCCACCGCCGCCCTTTCCTTCGACTCGGTGCCGGAGCGGCTTGCGGTGGTGGGCGGCGGGGCAATCGGCCTGGAGCTTGGCTCGGTGTGGGCGCGCCTGGGCTCGGCGGTCACCATAATCGAGATGCTCCCCAAGATCGCCCCGGCCATGGACGGCCAAGTCTCCCGGACCCTCCTGCGGCTCCTTAAAAAACAGGGCCTTGAGATCGAAACCGGCGTGCGGGTGACCGGGGCGGATGTCTCCGGGAAGGAGGCGCGCCTGACCATCGTCAAGGACGGCGCGGAACGAGTCCTTGCCTGCGACAAGGTGCTGGTGGCGGTGGGCCGTCGCCCCAGTAACAACGGCCTGGGCCTTGCGGAAGCGGGCGTGGCCCTCGACCCCCGAGGCCGGATAGCGGTGGACGCCTTCTTCCGCAGCTCGGTTCCCACGATCCGCGCCATAGGCGACCTAATCCCCGGCCCCATGCTGGCCCACAAGGCCGCGGCCGAGGGCAAAGCGGCCGTGGAATCCATGGCGGGCCTTGCCGCCGAGGTCCGCTACGACGCCATTCCGGGCATCGTCTACACCAACCCCGAGGCCGCCGGTGTGGGCGCCACCGAGGAGGATCTCAAAGACCGCAAGGTCCCCTTCCGCGCGGGCTCCTACCCCTTCACCGGAGTGGGACGCGCCCGCTGTCTGGGCGAGACGGACGGCTTCGTGAAGGTCCTGGCCCACGCGCGCACCGACCGCGTCCTGGGCGTCCACATGGTGGGGCCGCGCGCCTCGGACCTCATCGCCGAAGCGGTCCTTGCCATCGAATCCGGCGCCTCCGCCGAGGACCTGGGGCGCATTGTCCACGGCCACCCCACCTTCTCCGAGGCCCTCATGGAGGCTTCCCTGGCCGCATCGGATAACAAGTAAAGGCAAAAGAATGCCACAGGCTTCCGGGGAGGCTACGCCCCCCCGGACCCCCGATAATGGCTACGCCTTGCTGCGCAAGGCTCCGCAGTTTTTATGAGGGCTTCGCATTCGATCAGTCAACGATTGCTGCGCGGAAGAGGGGCAAGGAGTCCGGCCGGTCCTGGTCCTGTTGCGTCTAAGGACTGAGAGAGATATGATTTCAAGCGGTTAAGATGGGAGCGTTCATTTTTTGAACGCTTGGGGGGCAGGCCGACAATTTTCGGGATAGAGCGTTCATTTTTTGAACGTTCAAAAAATGAACGCTACAACAATTTGTAATTTAAGCTATAGCAGTTTTCATAAATCCGCGCCGATTGGCTCCTTGTTGGGTGGCCCCGGCAACTCGTTGCCGGGGCGCGTAGCGCAAGAGGTCCTTTGCTAACATATTGGAAACAGCGCAGGTAAAAGACCTCTTGTCCAACGGAGCCCGGCAACGAGTTGCCGGGGCCACCCACACCCTGGAACCGGTCAAACGGAACGGAATTATGACAACATCTATAACCGGTTTTGGTCCGGTCCGGGCCGAAGGCCCGGGTTCATCCGACACGGCCGATGCCACCTAACTATTTGAAATAATTTTAGATTATTGCCTATTCTCAGGCCCCGTTCAGGCGCTCCATGAAGATCGG
>JAKAGN010000508.1 GCA_021815525.1 Deltaproteobacteria bacterium | reverse complement strand
AACGCCCATCTGGAGGCCCTCCCACATGGTGGGGGAAAGGGCCCCGAAGCTCATGCCGCCGATCATGAGGGGGTAGATTTCCCGGACGGGCGGAACCCAGCCCTGCTCCCGGAAAAGCGCCAGGCTCTCCTCGGGCGGCAGGATGCGGCCCAGAAGGCTCCTCAGCTCGAACTCGTGGCGGCCGGCGTCCAGGGCGGGGTCCGTCAGCATGGATATGCGGGTGAACTTGATGCGGGAAAGGATCCCCCCCGGCGCGTTCCTCCGCCCGCCGCGGTTCCTGGCCTGCCCGCCCTGGTTGCGGTGGAACTTGAGCTTGTCGGTCTCGCCGGCCCTTACGGGCCGTATGGCGTCGTTGGGGCACACCACGGCGCACAGGCCGCAGCCCACGCAGGCGGCCGCGACCGCGGTCTTCTGGCGCACGCCGTGGTAGACGCCGCCGCGGCTCTCGGCCCGGGTCTCGGCCGTGTCGACGACAAGCTCGCGCTTGCGGAAGGCGGCAAGCTCCACGGCCCGGACCGGGCAGGCCGCCGTGCATTGCCCGCAGAGGGTGCAGGCGTCCCGGTCCCAGACCACCCGCCAGGGAAGGTCCGTCAGGCCGAGCGTGCTTGGTCCAATGATTCCATCTGCTTGCATACCGTCATTTCCTTCCTCTGCGGCGAAACGAAAACGGTGTCCTGGTACATGGGCTGAAAATCCGCGCCCCGGTCCCGGTCCGGGATGGCGAAATCGAGCCCGCACATCTCCGAGGAAAACGCGTAGCGCCCGGGCCGGCCCCCCACCACGCCGGGCCGGAGCTTCTTCCTGTCCTGGATCATGAAAAGCGTCCTATCAGGCAGGCAGCCTATGACGCAGTTGGGGCCGTCGACTATGAGGGGCCGGCAGGAGCGCTTGAGGTTCGCCAGGAAGGCGCCGTCCGGGTGGCGCCGCATGTCCCCGTCCACCAGCGGCGTCACGATGTGCTTGTATGCCGGAAGCGGGAGCCTTAAGAAGTAATGGCTGTAGTGGAGAATGTGGGTGAAGACCTCGGAGTCGGAGTTGTAGCCGTAGTAGCCCGGAAAGCCGCGCGAGGACAAAAACTCGCGGATCGGCACGAAGGCCGTGTTCTCGCCGTTGGTCATGGAGGCCACGCCCTGGATGAAGAAGGGGTGGCAGGCGTAGATGTCGATGGCGTAGTTGGTGTTCTGCCGCCCCTGGGCCATTATGACGCGGGCCTTGAGATCGTCCCGGGAAAGCCCCAGGTGCTTGGCCACCGTCAGCGGATCGCCTATCTCCTTTATCATGATGACGTCGGGCCAGAAGCTGTAGACGATCATGTCGCCCCGCTCCTCGCCCATGCGCCGGAGATCCAGGCGTATCCTCATGAGCCGGTTCCTGCGGTCGGCCGCGGTCATGCCGTCCCAGTCCTCGGGGTACTCGTAGGCGCGTATCAGGTACTTGTCCCGCCGGGGGACCCCGGGCGGAGTGGCCGAGGGAAGCCTCATGGAGACCTTGTACTTGGTGGTGAAGCCAAGCTCCATCATGAAGGTATCCAGGCGCTTCAAGCCGTCGTTGGTGAAGATGCCCGAAAGTATGGGCGCGTCCTTCATCTCCTCGAAGGGCCCCGAAAGGTCCGTGAGAAAAAGCCCCACGCCGCTTCCGTCGTGGCCCTCCCGCATGACGTCCAAGGCCCTCACCGCCACCATGGGCGAAAGCGGCTCGTCACTGGTTATTGCGAACAGGCGGCACATGTCTTCTCCTTTTCCCGGTCAAGGAAAGGCGCTTGGCAAGAATTGTCTGCTCCGCCGCGTTTCCGCGGCCTTTTGGACGCACAGGCGCGATCGGCTTATGCATCCGCAATCATCGTAAGTTAAACTGATTTCGGCGGGAATCACAACAACAAAAGGCGGGGCCCGGACAGGGGAAAGAAAGCCGCGCCCGCGCCGGGGGGCAGACCATCCCCGGCGCGCCCGCGGCGTGAAGTAATCTAAAAAATACCGGAAAGGCCTTGCTGTGGTGGGCGGGGAGCCCACCGCCTCCATTCGGGACCGTTTCGTTATCCGGGAGGACACGGCGGCCGGGCCCTCGCCGCTCGATCGACGGTTACAGGAAGACCTTGTACCCGAAGTTCAGCGCCTTGCCCAAAATTTTCGCAGTTTTCACGGTGATGGGCCTTTTTCCGCTTTCCATCTCCGAGATGTGGCCCTGGGGGATGCCGGTTTTTTCGGCAAGCTCCGCCTGGGTCATGTCCTCCCTAAGGCGTGCGCCGGCAAGGATCACGCCCGGGAGTTCCTCGTCCGCGTACTCGGGAAAGGCCTCCCGCCAGTCGACGGCCTCGTCCGCCACCTTGAAGCCCACGGCCTTCATGGCCGCGAGCGCCTCTTCGCGGCCGCTCGCGGGGCCGGTGAAACGCAGGGTGATCCTTTCAGTACGGGGCTTTCTCGTGGGTGCCAACATAGGTCACCTCCAACAATCGGATTTTCGAGTCCAACACTTCCCAAACAGCAACGTAGGTAGGTTGTCCCTTTTTCAAATGGCAGTGGTGCCGATTTTGATTCAGCTTGCCGTAATTGGGCCAGTCGCCCCTGACCGGTCCATACTGCTCCAAGTCCTTCAAGAGAAAAACCAAGCTTTTTTTCACGTCTTCGGGAAGCTTGCTTTTTTGTTTTATTGCCTTCTTGTTCAAGTCAACCCGCCAGGATGATCCCATTCAATACCTCCTTTGGGTTTGGGGTAGCTTCT
>JAKAGN010000052.1 GCA_021815525.1 Deltaproteobacteria bacterium | reverse complement strand
TGGAGGGCTTCGCATTCCGCCGGTCAAGGCCTGGAAAGGCCGAAGATGCCCGATCCACGTGCTTCGCGCACGGCTTGTCATTGAATTAGGTTCAAGTTTCAGGATGTTAAATCCGATGCGTTCAAAAAATGAACGCTCCGGAGACAAGAAAGAACCAGTCTGGCCGGAGCGTTCATTTTTTGAACGTTCAATTTTTGAACGCTTTCAACCAATAGAAAATACATCATTTTTTCATCACAACGCATCCGGGCCTTGGCCGCACTGCACGCAGTCCGCTTTTCCCAACCTTCAGGGCTTCGGGCGCTTGAATGCGAAGCCCTCCAAAATCGTGCGGAGCGTGCGAAGCACGCGGAGCCATTATCGGGGGTCCGGGGGGACGTAGTCTCCCCGGAAGCCTGTGGCGCTTTTGCTTTACTTTTGGGAAAGGGAGGGGGGTGCGGGGGTAGGGGAAACCCTTTTTTCAAAAGGGTTTCCCCTACCCCCGCGTATCTTCGCTCTGTGCACGCAATCAGACCATGACCTCGGGGGAGTCGAACTCTTCGCGGTCGAGGCGGGTCACGCCGGGGACTTTGCCGGCCACGTTCATGACCGAGGTCACGAGGGCGGCGCTTCTGGGTTTTCCCTTGAGGAAGACGACGCCGTTTTCGGCGCGGACCGTGACGTCGGCGGAGGCGGTGGCGGGTGCGGCGGCCAGGGCTGCGCGGACGCGGCTTGCCAGGAGGAGGTCGTTCATGGCCTTGCGGCTTTCGTCGGTTGCTGCGAACTCGGGCCGGCCGGCGGCGGTGGCGGCGAGGTCCACCGCGCCTTCGATGGTGAGGGTCTTGAGGTTTATGGTGAGGTCGTAAAGGCCCGGCTCCAGCCAGTCCACGCCGTAGAGGAAGCGGGTCCAGTTCTGGCGTTCGCGGTCCATCTGCTCGATGGCGGCTGCGGCGTCCTCCGGGCTCGCGCCCGTGCGCTGGGCGGCCAGGCGCGCCCGCAGGCTCATGGGGGCCACGAGGCGGAGGCACAGGACGTGGGAGACCCCGGTCAGGAGGAGATGCCCGGCGTTTCCGTGGTACACGATCCCGTCGTTCTTCGCGTGCTCGCACAGGGCGGCCTGAACGAAGGCCAGGTAGCGCCTGCGTTCGTGCCGGAGGCGGTCCCAGAAGCTGGGGGAGCGCACCAGGGCCTCCTTGAGGTTGTCTTCGGGCACGCCGAAGCGGGCGGCCTCGCGGACGATATCCTCGCGGCTTACGAGCTTGTAGCCGAGACGCTTGGCGAGGGCTTCGGCGATGCTGACGCCTCCGCTTGCCGTGCCGTGTGACACGGTGATGATGGCCATGATGTCACCTCCACTTGAAAATTTTGGCGGGCCGGACGGCCTGGGGCCGGGTTCGTCCCATGCGCGCCCGGGAAAAAGGCCGGGCGGCGAGCCAATTGCGCCCGTTACGGAAATTAATTGAACCGCAATGAGTAAAATGTAAGCCCTCTTTCGCAGCTAAGTCAACAAAAGAAGAGCCCGCCGGGCCGAAGCCCCGTCCTTCCACATTCCGTCCCGGGATGATATAATGGGTGGAAATGCAAAATCGCATCGCTCCATACACCGAAAGGAGCTTCCATGCCCCTCATGACAGGCCGGCAGTATCTCGAATCCATAAGGAATCTCGATCTTTGCGCCCACATGATGGGCCGCTCGGTAATGGGGGCGTCCCAAAGCCCGCTGGCGCTTCCCTCGGCCCGGGCCGTGGCCCTCACCTACGATTTGGCCCACGCGCCGGAAACCCGCGACCTTCTCACCGCCTCCTCTCCCCTCACCGGCGGCGCGGTGAACCGCTTCACCCATCTCCATCGCTCCACGGACGACCTCGTGAAAAAGGTCCTCATGCAGCGCGCCTGCGGGGGCCTCACCGGGTGCTGCTTCCAGCGCTGCGTGGGGATGGACGCCGGAAACGCCGTGTTCGCCGCGACTTACGCCTGCGACAAGGCCCGCGGAACGGGCTACCACGGCCGCTTCCTGGACTACTGGACCCGCGTCCAGGCCGAGGATTTGACCGTCGACGGCGCCATGACCGACCCCAAGGGCGACCGCGGCAAGCGCCCCAAGGACCAGCCCGACCCGGACCAGTACCTGAGGGTGGTGGGACGCAAGCCGGGCGGAATCGTGGTGCGGGGCGCGAAGCTCCACCAGACTGGGATGCTGAACGCCCACGAAATTCTCGTCATGCCCACCATGTCCATGCGCCAGGGCGAGGAGGACTGGGCCGTCTCCTTCGCCGTTCCCACCAACGCGGAAGGCCTCGTCCACATCTTCGGCCGCCAGTCCAGCGACACAAGGAAGCTGGAGCTTTCCTTCGACGCGGGAAATCCCGTCTACGGCGGCCAGGAGGTGATGACGGTCTTCGACGACGTGTTCGTGCCCGATGAGCGCGTTTTCTTAAACGGCGAGGTGGAGTTTTCCGGGATGCTGGTGGAGCTTTTCGCCTCCTACCACCGCCAGAGCTACGGCGGCTGCAAGACCGGCGTGGGGGACGTCCTGATCGGCGCGGCCGCGCTCGCAGCCCGCATGAACGGTGTCGAAAACGCCTCCCACGTGAAGGACAAGCTCACTGAAATGATTCACTTAAACGAGACCATGTTCGCCTGCGGCGTGGCCTGCTCCCACCTGGGCCGCCCCACCGCCGCCGGCAACTACGCCGTGGATACGCTCCTCGCCAACGTCACCAAGCAAAACGTCACCCGCTTCCCCTTCGAGATGGCCCGGCTGGCCATCGACATCGCCGGGGGCCTCGTCGGCACCATGCCCTCTTCGGCGGACCTTTCGGACGACGAGGCCGGGCCGCTGATCCGCAAGTACCTCGCCGCGGCCCCCGGTTTCGCCACCGAGGAGCGCATGAAGGTCCTGCGGCTCATCGAAAATATCACCACCGGCGCCGGCGCCGTGGCTTACCTGGTTGAATCCATGCACGGCGCCGGCCCCCCCCAGGCCCAGCGCATCATGATCGCCCGCCAAGGCGGCCTCGCGGAAAAAATCGAGCGGGTAAAAAAGCTCGTGGGCATATAAAAAAAATGCCTCCGGCGGCCGGGGAGACGACGTCCCCCCGGACCCCCGATAATGGCTCCGCGCGCTTCGCACGCTCCGCGGGTTTTGGAGGGCTTCGCATTCGGCCGGTCAAGGCTTGTCGCGCGGAGCGTGGCGACCTGTCCGCGCAGGGTGTGAACACGGCCCTGATGTGCTGAAAAGTAGAAAAAAGATAAAAATTAAGGAGAGTTGGAATGGAAGCGTTCAAAAAATGAACGCTCCGGGAGAAAAAGGAAAAAACGGAGGCCGAAGCGTTCATTTTTTGAACGCTTGAGCGACAATTATTTGAAATTCAAGGCCAAACGGCATATTTGGGCCCACAGCGCGCGGAAGGCTGCTTGGCAGCCCGTCGAAAAAGACTGGATGTGAAGCCTGGATAAAAACGATGAAATGCAAGGCGCGCGAAAAGCGAATGAGGGAGCGTACTTTTCGTACCTGACCGAATTTCGCTTTGAAACGCAACGCAGCAGTTCGCGTTTTTAGACAGGCTGTTGTGGAGGAGCCCGGGCCGAGACTATTCTTCAGGCTTCTTCCGGGCCGATTGAAGGACAATGAAGCCAATGGCGACAACTACTGCGCTTCCTCCCATATATTTCATGGCCTTTTTTCTATTATATTCCTTCGTCATGTTGTCTTCCCAGGCCGACAGGGCCGCGCCAAGATCCGTAATTTGGCGATGCCGTTCAATATTGCTCAGATAATAAATACCGCTCAACAAGACGAAAACCAAACCAAGACAGATGATGCCCTTGCCAAGCTTTTGAAAATCCATCCCGCCCCTCCCACGGTCCGTAAGTTCCGGTTTTGCGGCCAAGCAAAGGATGAAAACCCAAAGCCTGGAATGCAAGCGCCCATCGCGCGAGCCTTCCATCCTTGGCATCCCTGCTTTTCCCACCTTCCGCCAGCCATGTTTATTGATTATTTTATTGGACCATATTTTTACATATAATGCAATCTTTATATCAGAATGGGAGTGTTGATGGCATAGACAAGAATAAATGAGGACCTCCCTGGACGGGAGGTCCTCATTCGACTCAGTTCCTTATAACGCCCGCGCTAGTTGCCGAAAAGCGAGGTGATGAAGCAGATGGATTTTCCGCCGCCGCCGGGCGGGTTGGTGGTGGCGGCTTCCTCGGTGGCGCCGAAGCCGGGCGCGCCCGGGTCCATGATCTCGCCGTTGGCCATGCCGTCGTCATCCTCGGGGCCGCCGTCGGTCAGGGTCACCCGGATCTCCTGGGCCACCTTGTCCACAACGATGGGCACCATGCCCTTCCACTTGCCGTTCCGGATCTTGAACCAGGAAAGGCCTTCCTTCAGGTTGCCGGCGGCGTCCACGAAGGCGTGGGGGTTGGCCGGGTTCAGGGCCTCGGCCGGGACCTTTATGGCCAAGACCGCCTGCCCGCCCACCGGGACGTTGTGCAGGGTGAACTCCATGGCTCCCACGGGGAGCGTCACGGTGCTTGGGAGGTTGGCGCCCGCTATGTTGCGGCGTCCTGGCCGCGAGATGGTGGCCCCGCCCTCGGCCAGGAGGGTGATGAGCCCGCCTATCGGGAAATCCTCGCTGGGGATGTCCGGCAGGAAGGCCTCCTTTTTGGGGACGTTCAAGTCCACGAAGGCGATGGCCATGAGGACCCAGGCCGTGCACATCACCGCGTCGGCGTCGGAGTAGCCGGGGTTCTGCCAGTAGCAGTCGGTGATGTCGCCGGGGTTCGCGGGGGCCGCGCCCCAGACGGCCTCGTCGTCCACCATCCGGTTCACGAGATCAGCGCTCCAGGCCCGGGCCTCGGGTCCCAGGGTGTTCTGGCTTCCCACCGTGGCCGCAAGGGCTTTAGCCATGCCGTAGACGAAATAATAGTGGAAGGTCCGGTTGTTGTAGGACGGACCGGGGTTGAGGTCCCAACGGTAGTTGCCTGCCTGGGAGAACCAGTTTTCGGCCGCCGTGGCCATCGGGTCCTCGCCCTTGTCAATCATGGCCAGCTCCCACAGGCCCGCGCCCGTCATGGAGCCGGCATAGTGGCCGTATCCCGGCTGGTAGTCGAACAGGGCGCGGCCGCCGCCGGCGTCCACGTAAATGTGCTGCAGCCAGCTGTAGACGCCGTCGGACCACGGCTGGGCCCCGGCCATGTCCCCCAGGAAGCGGTTGGCGTACCACACGCCCATTACGCCGAACTGGGTGTTGGAGTTGTCTCCCCCGCTGAAACCGCTGTAGGACCATGACCCCTTCCAGGCGTCGTCTCCGAGGTACTGGGCGGAAAGGGAATAGTTGCGGGCGGCCCGGATGAGGTTGGTGGTGGTCACGTCCACGGCGTCTCCCTGGGCCCTCGCCCACAGGGAGAGCGCCACGAGGGCGGTTCCATGATTATAGGTGTTGTAACCGCCAGGCCACAGGCTTACGCTGCCGTTCGGCTGAACCGTGGCCAATGACTTCAGATAGTTGATGCCGGCCACCACCGCCGGGTCGTTCCAGGGAACGCCCGTCTCGATGAGGGCCGCCACGGCGAAGCCCGTGGCCGCCCCGGTGTAACCGCCCCATTGGGTTTCGTTCCATGAGCCGTTCGGCTGCTGCTGTTTCTTGAGCCATTGCTGGCCGCCCTTCACCGCGTCGGCCACCTTCGCCTGATCGGCGGCCCAGGCTGGACCCAACATGAGGCAGAGGCACAGCGCCACCACCCACGAAAATTTTTTCAACATGAGGCGTCCTTTCGTTTGAGGTGCGCGGTGATTGGGCGACCGGCTTGCCGTCGCGCTCCGGTTTTCCGCCGGTTGAATTCCTCCGTTATGAAGGCGGGGGAGAAGCCCCCACCTTGTCTTGACATCAGTTGATCTCAAATTTTTCAGGTTAAACATGTTAAAAACTGTTTAACCTGATTTCAGGGGTAAAGTCAATCAGCCAAAGCTTGGCCTGGGGTGGGGGCTTGCCGCGAAAGGAAGGGAATGGAACCTATCTCAAATTTAAGATAGGTTCTAATCAGTCCACTTTAAAGCCGTGGCGGGCGGCGATCTTGGTGAACATCTGGGCGATGCCGGCTCCCAGGGTGAAGAGGGAACGGATGTCGAGGTTCCGGTCCGCGGTTTCGTCGAAGAAGACGTGGAAGTCGCTGTCCATGCCGTCTTCGGGCTTCCAGTAGCAGACCATGAGGGGAAGCCGTGGGAAGGGGTGGAGCACCACCGAGATGTCGGCGCGGAAAAGGGCCGGCACCGGCTTTCCGCCGAAGAGATGGGCCATGTCGTCGAAAAGGTCCGGGTAGACGTCCGCCACCTTCTTGAAGACCTTGTCGCAGCGCTCCTCGAAGAGGGGATAGTACTCGTAGCCGTCTTTAAGCTCGCGGAGCGAGACCCAGCTGCCGGTGGGAACGGCCCCCCGCCCTTCGAGGACGTACATGAGGAAGGGCACAACCACCCAGGGGTTCTGGTGGATGTCCGAGTAAATCCGGCCACTTTGGTCCACGCCCACGTCTTTTCCCAGGACCTTCAATGTCAGGCGGCCGCCGGAAAAGTCCGCCCCGAGACGCCGGGCGGCCTCCTCGAGGTCGAGCCCGGCCACCTTCTGGGAAAAGGAGCGGATGTAGGCCTCGCGGTCGTCGGGCGGAGGGGCGGGGGGGGCGGCGCCGAAGCTGGCGATGGTCTCCGCCGGAACCGAGGGGCACTCGGAAAGGCCGCGGCGGCCCAGGAAAACCGCGCCGGCGAAGGCCAGGCAGGTCTTTTCACCGCAGCGGCCGCAGTTGGACTTGTCCAGAAGGCGGAACACCTCCATAGCATTAGAGAAAGCGGGCATTTTTAAGGTCGCCTCATTTCTGCAGTTCTTTCAGGGCCTTCCTGGCCGAGGGCCAGTCGTAGAGCACCGAGTCCCAGACGTAGGTGGGCGACGATGTGGCCAGGCAGCGCTTGAGCTCCTTTTCGGCCTCCTCCTTCTTGCCGCGCTTGGCGAGCGTCCGGCCCAGGGTCACCGATGCCCAGGTGAGGTTGGGGTCCTCGGCCACGGCCTTGCGGGCCAGTTCCTCGGCCTTTTCCAGGTCTCTCAAGGGCCAGGGCGAATCGAGGTAGATGGCCGCCAGAACCGCCTTGGCCAGGATCGCAAAGCGGTTCTTGGGGTCCAGGGTGATGACCGTGTTAAGCTCCTTCTTGCAGCGGTTCACGAGGCTCATGGCGGAAAGGGGCCCCGCCATGTCCGCCAGCATGGCGCAGCTCACCGCCACCCAGTAGTGGGGCTCGGCCTTCCTGGGGGCCAGCGCCAGGGACTTTTCGGCGTAGCCAAGGGCCTCCTGGATCAGCTCCTTCTTGCGCTTCTTGTCCTTCTGGGCCTCGCCCTTCTTGAAGACAACCTCGGAAAGCTTCCACCAGGCGTCGGCGTTCTGGGGGTCGAAGGCCAGGACCGAGCGGTAAACATCGGCGGCCTCGTCCAGGTGCCTCAAGTCCTTGTGCATCTGGCCCATGAGGGCCCAGCCCTTGTCGAAAGCCGCCTTCACGCGGGGGTCCTCGGCGGCCGCGGCGGGCGCGCAGAAGGCCCAGAGCAGCATACCGAAAAGCGCCACCCGGCGCGACACCGCGAAAAATCTTCCGCGATTCATGATCTTATCCCTCCACATGAGAACGAACACGCCCTTTGCCGGCCGCCCTCAGCGCCCGGGGCGTCGATTTTTTTCTTAGTTTAAACGATTGCGGCAAAAAATGGAAACCCCCATTAGGGAAAAATGCTCTCATGTGTTATTGAAAAACCATCGGGAATCCAGTAACTTTTTTTGGAGGAAAATAATGACGTTACCCGCCGATATTCAAAGACGAACCCTGCATCCCGCAGCGCCGACGGCTTCCGCCGCGGCCCACAAAGGATTTTCGGTAAGCGCCACGGTAAATGGTAAGTTTCTTGCGTGTTCATGGAAGAGCAAACGTTTTTTTATCATGATGTGCTTTTCGCTTGTTTTCATGTTTACTACAATCGCCTGTGCTAAAAAGGATTCATTGGTAATCGGCCAGCCCGATCTATCAATACAGATAGAGACAGGTGGCGGTAGAATAGAATTGTCTTCCGTTAAAGTAGATGATAGACGATTTGGGAAAGGCCCCTGTTATGTTATGAGGATTCAAAAGGGCGTTGTAACGAAATTGATGGTAGGCGAGAAGATGATGGCACTCGCAAACGAAAACATAGTGGATGGATTTTTACAAACAAAAGATTATGGAAGGGTAATAATTATTTTTGGATTTGGAAACCCCACACATCTTTTATTGGAAACCGCGGATCAGAAGAAAAAAATAATGGCCGACTTCAAGTAAGATAACAGCCTGCAAAATTTGAAAAAAGATTTTTCGTCTTCCCCAGGCAGTCCTTGCCTTTTTTTATTAGCCTTCGCGCAGGGCCTCTCTCTCCTCCTCGTAGTCGGCGAAGGCGATGGCGATTTCGCGGAAGGACTCGGAGATTTCCAGGAAGATGTCGAGGACCTGGGGGTCGAAGTGGGTCCCCCTGCCCTCCCGCATGATGGAAAGCGCCTTGCCGTGGGAAAAGGGCGGCTTGTAGACGCGCTTGGTGACCAGGGCGTCGTAGACGTCAGCCACCGCCATGAGGCGGCCGGCAAGGGGGATGTCCGCGCCGGCGAGGCCCTCGGGGTAGCCCGAGCCGTCCCATTTTTCGTGGTGGGAGTAGGCCATTTCGCGGGCGCACACCAGAAAGGCCGTAACGGCGCCGCTGGAAAGCCTTTCCTCGGCCTTGGCTATGGCGTCGCGGCCGTGGCGGGTGTGCTCCTTCATCAGGGCGAACTCCTCGTCGGTCAGACGGCCGGGCTTCAAGAGCACCGCGTCGGGCACCCCCACCTTCCCGATGTCGTGGAGCGGCGCGGATTTCACCATGCGCTCGGCGGCCTCGCCGCAAAGCTCGCGGGAACAGATTCCGCGCTCCCTCATCAGCTCCACGAGGGCCGCCACGTAGCGCTGGGTCCGGAGAATGTGGCCGCCGGTCTCGTTGTCGCGGGTCTCGGCGAGGCTCGCCAGGCACTGGAAGGTCACGTCCTGGGTCTCGGCAAGCTCCCGGGTGCGCAGGGCCACCAGGTCCGAAAGGTGGTCGCGGTGGCGCTTCAACTCCACGTGGTTGGCTACGCGCGCCTTCACCACCGCCGGGCTTATGGGCTTCACGATGTAGTCCACGCCCCCGGCCCGAAGGCCCCGCTCCTCGTCCTCGGCCTCCCCCATGGCCGTGACGAAGAGGACCGGAATCCCGGCCGTTCTGGGATCGGCCTTCATGCGGGCGCAGACCTCGTAGCCGTCCATGCCGGGCATCATGACGTCCAGGAGCACCAGGTCCGGAAGCTCATCCCCCAAGATCACCGAAAGGGCCTCGAAGCCGCTCCTTGCGGCCGCGATCCGGTAGTCGTCCTTCAGAAGCTCCTTCAAAATCCGGATGTTGGCCGGCATGTCGTCAACGATGAGTATTCGTGCGCGCTCCATGAAAACTCCTTATCAGCCTGACGGAAAACGCGATCCGCTGTGTTGCGCATCGTCTTGCGCTCGGTCATGTGCGAACAGCACACTCCCTTCGCGCGCGACTCGCGCGCCTTGCGGCTCATCGTTTTCCGTCAGGCTGAGTATCCGCTGCTTTTCCCCGAACCCCTCTTCGCCCTTTTCCTAAAAAATCAAATAGAAAGCGCCGCGCGCGCCGCGCTCTCTTTTAAATCGCCGGCCAACGGGTTTTCCACAACCTTTCGTAACGCCCCTCTTCCGCGCGACAAGCATTGCCTGCTCGAATGCGAAGCTCATAAAACTGCGGAGCCTTGCGCAGCAAGGCGGAGCCATTATCGGGGGTCCGGGGGGACGTAGTCTCCCCGGAAGCCTGTGGCGCTTTTGCCTTTACGCCGTAAGCGCCTCTTCTATCCCCGCAAGCTCCGCCAGGGCCGCGGTGAAATCGAAGGCCATGACGCGCCGCTCCAGGGCCTCGGCCGCCTCCGGGAAAAAACGGGCCAAATCAACCCGGAACCTTGCGAGAAGCTCCTCTGCGCCGGTATCGTTTTTTTCGAGGAGATTCCTCAAGGCCGCAAGCCCATCCGAAAGGAAGGAGGCCTCGGCCGGGCCGGGGGTTGCGCCCGGGACCTGGGAGGGCGTCCCCGCGGGACCGTCACCCCTTGGCCCTAGACGTGAAAGCACCGCCCCGGAGAAGGACAAAAGCTCCGCGTCCAGCCGGGCGAGGGGTTCCGCAAGGTCCGCTTCGGGATTTCCGGCCGCGGCTTCAAGCTCGGCCGCCGCCGCCCGCAGGGCCTCGACCCCCAGGTTGGCGGCCGCGCCCTTTTCCGCGTGGGCAAGGGCGGCCAGGGCGGCCCTGTCGCCGGACTCCGCCGCGGCCCGCATTTTTGCCATGTCCGCCCGCGCGGTTTCGGCAAGCTCGCCAAGAAGCCGCCGGAAAAGCTCGGCGTTTCCGGAAAGCCGGGCCAAGCCGCGGGCCGCGTCCACGCCCGGAATGGGCGGCAGGGCGGCTCCGGCGGGGCCGGCGGCTTCCGGCTTGAACACGGGCCCGGGGGAGCCCGCCGCCGCGCCCCTTCTGGATGACAGGTGGCGGGCCAGGGTGGAGAAAAGCTCTGTGGTGTCGATGGGCTTGGTCACGTGGTCGTTCATGCCGGACTCGAGGCTTTTCCGGCGGTCCGAGGCCATTGCGTGGGCGGTCATGGCGATGATGGGAAGGTCCCGGAAGCCCTCCCGGGAACGGATCTCCCTGGTCGCGGTGTAGCCGTCCATCACGGGCATCTGGATGTCCATGAGGACCGCGTCGAACCTTTCGGCCAGGACCCGGTGCACGGCCGCGAGGCCGTTATCGGCCACGGTGACGGAAAAGCCGGCGTTTCTGAGTATCTCCCGGGCCACCTGCTGGTTTATGGCGTTGTCCTCCACGAGGAGTATGCGCGCGCCGGCGAGCCCCGCGAGGAGGGCCGCGGTGTTCTCGTCAGCCCCGCGCCGCCGGGAGGCCTTGGGAGAGGCTTTTCCGAAGGCCTGCATGATGGCGTCGAACAGAAGCGAGCGCGTGACGGGCTTGTGGAGCAGCCGATCCACGCCGGAGGTCCTGGCCGTGTCGGAAAGGTCATCCGAGCCGTAGGCCGTGAGCATGATCTGGCGGGGCCTCTCCGCTCCGTAGCGCATGGCTGTCTCGCGGCAGGCCGTAAGCCCGTCCATTCCGGGCATCCGCCAGTCCATCACAACGAGGGAAAAGGGCGCGCCCTCCCGCCTTCCGGCCTCCAGGAGCCCCAGGGCCTCCCCGGCCGAGGACACGGCCGTGACCTCGAAGGAAAAGGA
>JAKAGN010000507.1 GCA_021815525.1 Deltaproteobacteria bacterium | reverse complement strand
CCGCCGGCGCCGGGGGCTCGCGGCGGGCCGGGGCCGCGGGCCTGGGCGCGGAGGCGCTTTTCCCGGGCTTGCCCGGCCGCTCCTTTTTCCAGGATTCCAGGGCCGCGAGGGTTCCGGGCTCAAGGTCATGGCCCCTTGAACCCCATTCACCCTGTATCCGCAGGATTTCGGCGGTGGCGGCGGCCAAGGCTTCAAGCTCACGCACCAGCGGGGTGATCCGTTTCATGTCGCCATACCTTGAAATTGAATTGCCGGCCCCCGCGATTCCTTCCCTCATCCCTTTTCTTTTCCCCACAGTTGAACCGCATGGTCCAGGATCAAGTGGGCCAGGGCGTTCTTGGACATGAGGGGGACCTGGACGGCGGAGCCGTCGCGGGTAAAGAGGGTCACCTTGTTGGTCTCGGCGGAAAAGCCCGAGTCGGCGGCTCCGATGAGGTTCGCCGCGATCATGTCCAGGTTCTTCTTGGCGAGCTTTTCGGTGGCGTGGGCCGCCAGGTTTTCGGTTTCGGCGGCGAAGCCTATGAGGAGCTGCCCCGCGCGCTTGCGCCCGCCAAGCTCCGCCAGGATGTCCGGGTTCGGGAGAAGGGAGAGGGAAAGCTGGTTCCTGGAGCCCTTGATCTTCTGGTCCGCGGCGGACTCGGGGCGGTAGTCGGAGACCGCGGCGGTCTTCACCACGAGGTCGGCATCGGCGGCGCTTGCGAACACGGCCTCGGCCATCTCGAGGGCGGAGTTCACCCGCTTGACCGTAACGCCCGGAGGATCGGGGAGCGATACCGGGCCTTCCACCAGTATCACCCGCGCGCCCCGGTGCTCGGCGGCCCGGGCCACGGCGTGGCCCATCCTGCCGGAGCTGGGGTTGGAGATGAAGCGCACCGGGTCGATGAACTCCCGGGTGGGCCCGGCCGTCACCAGCACGGTTTTTCCGGAAAGGTCCTTGGGGCTCATGAGCCAGGCCAGCCGGTCCGCGATGAGGGGCGGCTCCGGCAGGCGCCCGGCGCCCGTGTCGCCGCAGGCGAGAAAGCCGCTTCCGGGGGCCAGCACGGCGTAGCCCCGGCGGGCGAGGGTTTCGAGGTTCTCGCGGGTGGCGGCGTTTTCGTACATGTGGACGTTCATGGCGGGGCAAAGCAGCACCGGCGCGGTGGCGGCCAGAACCAGGGCGGAGAGGGCGTCATCCGCCAGGCCGTGGGCCAGCCGGGCCAGGGTGTTGGCGGTGGCCGGGGCCACCACGATGGCGTCGCACTCCCGCGCCCAGGTCACGTGGCGTATGGCGTCGCCGTCGGCCCGGCTCCACATGTCGGAGTACACGGCTTCCCCCGTCAGGGCCTCGAAGGTCAAGGGCCCCACGAAGCGCGCGGCGGCGGCGGTCATCACCACGCGCACGCGGGCGTCCTCCTTCTGGAGGATTCGCAGAAGCTCCACGCTCTTGTACGCGGCGATTCCGCCCGTTACGCCCAGCACAATGGTTTTGCCCGCCAGCACGGATTGTTCCATGGCTAACGCCTCCTTCGGGCCGGGCCCTCGCAGGCCTCGGTCATCAAGCGGATGACGGATTTCTCGTCGTACCGGGCCATCATCTTGGCCCGCCCGGCCGCGCCCATTTTGCGGCAAAGGGCGGGCTCGGACAGAAGCCTCGACACGGCCTCCGCCAGGGCCTCCGCGTTCCTGACCGGAACCAGGAGGCCGTTTTCGCCGTGCTCCACCACGTCCCGGCACCCGGGGACGTCCGTGGCCACAAGTGGCCGGCCCGCGGCGGCGGCCTCCAGGAGGCTCCGGGGCGTGCCCTCCCGGTAGGAGGGCAAAACCACCATGCGGGCGGCGGCCAGCCACGGCAGGACGTCGTCGGTCTCGCCCGGCCACTCGATCGTGCCCGCGCCGGTCCAGCGGCTTACGTCCTTCTCCGGCGCCACCGAGGGATTGCGCTCGTCCCGCCGTCCCAGGATCACGAAGCGGGCCTGCGGGAAAGCCTCCTTCACGATCTCGGCCGCCCGGACGAACTCGTAGACCCCCTTGTCCCTCAAAAGCCGCCCCACCATCAGGACCACGGGACGCGACGGGTCGCCAGTCTCGCTAACAGGTTGAAATCGTTCGCAGTCAACCCCAGAGCCCGGCAGCACCGCCGTCTTTTCCGGGCGCGCCAGCCTGCGGGACACGAAGAAGTCGCGGTCCTCGCCGTTCTGGAAGAAGGTGAGGTCGCTTGCGGCGTTGGCCGCCGCGTACATGGGCATCACGAGCCGCGAAAGCCACCCGGCGCGGCTCCCGGTGAAGGCGTAGCCGAGCCCCGTCACCGTTCCCACGATCCTGGGGACGCCCGCGAGCCGGGCGGCGACAGAGCCGTAAATTACCGGCTTTATTGTAAAATGAAGCACGACGTCGGGCCGCTCCCGCCGGTACCAGCCGTAGAGGAAGGCCATGAGCCTTAGGTCCGCCGCCGGGTTCATGCCCCTTTTATCCACAGGGATGGGCGTGAAATCGAAGCCCGCGCCCTTCAGGCGCTCCTCGTAGCCGTCGCCCCCGGCGCCCCCGCAGCGCACCGAGTGGCCGGCCTCCATCAGGCCCCGCATCAGCCCGGCCCGGAAGTTGTACAGGGTCCACGCGCAGCGCGAAACCACGAGTATCTTCTTGCCCATGATCGTTGAGGAAGGATCGCTGGGGGAGGGAGAGGGGAAAACCTTTTCTGCGAAAAGGTTTTCCCCTCTCCCTCCCCCAGCACCCCCCGCCCT
>JAKAGN010000506.1 GCA_021815525.1 Deltaproteobacteria bacterium | reverse complement strand
GATCTAAGGTCCAGTAGTCGGCGTCGGCCGGGTTGGCGGAGAAGGTCGGGTCGGACATGGTTTTGTCGTTGGTGTAGCTCACCAGCATACCGCCCGTCACGGGCTCGGCCTTGTAGACGCAGCCAGCCTGGTAGGTGGCCTTGTCGGAATCCGAGTAATCCGGCTTGGGGTAGGTCTGGCTGTCCCTCTCGACGTCCTTCTGGAACACGCCGATGAAGGTGAACTTGCCCATGTCGTAGGTGTAGTGGATCTGGTCGTAGTCGTCCTCGTAGTCCATGAACGTGGTGCCGAAGGTGTTGCCTTCCCTGCGGCCGATCTCGAACTTGCCATACTGGGTCTTGATCCGCATGTAGGCGCGGTCGAAATCGAGCGACTGGTTGTTGTTCTGGGCGTCGGTGGTGCCGAAGCGGCGGTCGTCCAGGGCGTCGAAGCGGGTCACCACGGCCATGTTGTCATTGATGACGAAGGTGGTCTGGAGGCGGAACCGCATGTCCATCCAGGCGTGGGAGTTGTCGTTGGCGTCATCCAAAAGGCGGCTCGAATCATAGAAGCCGCGCACCCGGTACTGCCCCTTGAACTCGGCCGTGACGGCAAGCGCCGGCGTGGCCACCGCGACGATCACGAGAACCGCGACCGCCAGAAAAGCTAACTTCCTCATCTCTCATTCCTCCTTGTTTTTTTGCTTGATCGGTGCACCAGCGGGAGCATTGGCTCCCCCGCGCTCCTCCTCAAGAGCGCGCGCACCCTGGAACGGTCGGGATCGCGGGCGATGCCCCGCCCGCATCCTTGCCCCCCGGGCTCCTCAACCCAAGGCGATCGTCTCCGGCCCCAACATTTACTCATCTGCGAACGCCTTGTCAAGGGTTTGCCCTTTTAGCGCCCGCGCCGCGGTCCGAAAAACAATACGCATGGCTTGGGGTGCATGACGGGCGAGCCGTCCAGGTTGTTGACAAAAATAAAAGCAAAATGGGTGCCAAATTATAACATGCTTAAAACAATAATAAAAAATCTCAGCTGCCCCTCGCTGCTCCTCAATAAATAACATTTTTGTTTCTAAAATCTTAAAAATTAACAAGATTGTAATTTAAGGCGCGCGCAGATACCCGGCCGCCCGGGAATCGCGCCCGCCCAAGGCGAACGGCCGCGATTCCCCGTCGCCCATCCCTCACCTGGGATAGCCGGTGATCCTCCTGATGCTCTTGTAGATGGGGCGCAGGCGCTCGTAGAGCGGATAATAGGCCTCGCGGTAAAGCTCGTCGTAGAGCCTCGCGTTTTCCGGGATGGGCTGGAACACGTCGCCGCTGCGGGTCATGGCTGCCACCGCCGATGGAAAATCCCTGTAAAATCCGAGTCCCACGGCGCAATCGATGGCCGCCCCCAGGCCGGAGGTCTCGTAGAGGTGCGGGCGCGCCGCCGGCAGGCCGAAAACGTCCGCCGTTATCTGCATGGCGCTTTTGCTCTGGGAGCCGCCGCCCGAGACGATGAGGCGGTTTATGGGCTTTTTGGTGCGCTTTTCGATGCGCTCGCGGCCCTCCCGCAGGGCGTAGGCGAGGCCCTCCAGGATGGATCTGTAGAGGTGGCCGCGGGTGTGGACGTCGCCGAATCCGATCACCGCGCCCTTGCCCTCGGGGCCGGGGTGCTTGATGCCCGGGGTCCAGTAGGGCTGGAGCATGAGGCCCATGGAGCCCGCCGGGACCCCCGCCACCAGCTTCTCGAAGAGGGTCTCCGTCTCCACGCCGCGGTCCGCGGCCTCCACGCGCTCCTCGTAGCCGAACTGCTCCTTGAACCAGGAAACCATCCAGTAGCCCCGGAAGATCTGCACCTCGAGGTTGTGCTGGCCCGGGACCCCGGAGGGGTAGGCCGGCATCAGCGCGAAGGGGGTGATGTATTTTTTCGTGTTGACGTTGATGGTTGCGGTGGTGCCGTAGCTGATGCAGCCGGTATGGATCTCGAACGCGCCGGAGCCCAGGACCTCGCAGGCCTTGTCCGCCGCGGCCGCGATCACCGGCAGATTCTCGGGGATGCCGGTGGTCTCGGAGGCGGCCTTTGTAACGCTTCCTATGCGCCCGGCGGGCTCCACCAGGCGCGGCATCATCTCCGGCCGCTGCTTCAAAAGCCCCCAGCGGAAGTCCCGGCCGCCGTACCACTTAAGGTTCTTGTAGTCGAAGGGCACGTAGCCCACCTGCGCGCCCACCGAGTCGGCGAACTCACCTGTCAGTTTGAAGGTGAGGTAGCCCGAAAGCAGCAGGTACTTGTGGGTTGCGTTCCAGATTTCCGGCTGGTTGGCGGCGATCCAGCACGATTCCGCCTCGGTGCGCAGGTACTCGATGGTGTCCGAAACCCGCGCCACCGAAAAGAGCGTGCGCAGGGGCTCCTTCAAGGGCGGCTGGTCGTAGGTCTTGCGCTGGTCCAGCCATAGTATCGAGGGCCGCAGCGGCTTTCCCTCGCGGTTCACGTTCACCACCGTTCCCCGCTGGGTGGTGACGGCCACCCCGGCGACGCGCTCCCTATCCACCCCGTGCTTTTCCCACAGGGCCCGGCAGGCCTTCCCAATGCTCTCCCAGAAGACGTCCGGCTCCTGCTCGGCCCAGCCCGGCTCATCCGAAAAGTACGGCTTAAACTCCACCTTCTCCTTGGCCACGAGGTTCCCGGAAAGGTCGAAAACCAGGGCCTTGGCGCTCTGGGTGCCGTTGTCCAGCGCGAGCAGCAAGTTCTTTTCCGCCA
>JAKAGN010000505.1 GCA_021815525.1 Deltaproteobacteria bacterium | reverse complement strand
CTCGGCGCTTTCGGCAAGGGAGACGAAATCGGCGATTTCCCGCACGTCGTAGCAAAGGGCCTGCTCCTCCAGAAAAGAGCCGGTTCCGGCTGAGCAGGCCTTGTTCATGTCGCTCTCTATTATGCGCCCGCCGCTCACCCTTATGTACTTGGCGTCCTGGCCGCCTATCTCCACTATGGACATGTCCGCGCCCCTGTCGGGATCGCAGCGTATGGCCGCGGTGGCGTGGGCCACGATCTCGTTTAAGACGCAGACGCGGGAATGATCGGGGAAGACCGCCTTCACCAGGGTGGCCACGGCCTCGCGCCCGGAGCCGGTGAGCCCTATGGCGCGGATGTCCGGCGAGCCCTTTTCGAGGATCGCCGAGATGAGCCTGCGGCTGGCGTCCACGGGGTTTCCCTTGGTGCGGTCGTAGACGTCGAGCAAGGGCTCGCCCGTGGCCACGGAGGTCAGGACCGCCTTGGCCCCGGTGGAGCCCAGGTCCAGGCCAAGGACCGCCGGCGTTTTTTCCCAGTCGGGCGCAGCCTCCGGCTCCGGCATCATGGTGACCTTCTGCCTGAACCCGGAGGCGGGCGCAAGGACCGTGAAGCGCTTCTTCCTTATGCTGAAAAGCTTCTCGGCCTCCTCGGGAAGACGGGCCTTGGGGCTTGCCCTGTTTTCCCGCGCGGCCATCAATGCGGCCCCCAGTGCGTCGAAGAAGAGGCGGTTTTCGGGGAGGAAGATTTCCTGGTCCACGCTTTTTTTCAGGGCCTCCACGAAGGAGCCTATGCGCGAGCAGCCGCCTATGAGGTAGATGGGGCCCTCCACCTTGTTGCGGGACATCAGGGCCGCCGTGTTCTTGGCCACCGAGCCGAAGAAGCCGGCGAAAAGCTCGCCCGTGGCTTTTCCCGCGTTGGCGTAGTGGGTCATCTCGCTTTTGGCGAAGACCGAGCAGCGGGCGGTGATGGGTATGGATTTTTCGGCGCTTAAGGCCAGCCGGTCGGCCTCCTCCAGGCTCAGGCCGAAGCGCCCGGCGATTTTCTTCATGTTCTCGCCGGTTCCCGACGAGCACTTCTCGTTTTCCACGTAGCGGTAGCGGAAAGGCCTGGCGTTTCCCCCGGCCGCGCCGTCCTCCGCGGGTTTCCGGGAAAGTATGCTGTAGCCCCGCGCGCCAACGCTCACAAGATTCATGATGCCCGGAAAGCCGGGCTCCGTTTCCAGCACCGCCTCGCGGCAGGCGTCCTCGGGAAGGACCAGGAGCGGGTCCAGGAACTCGGCCGCGTAAAGCCCGGTGGCCCCGAGAACGTCCGCCCCGCTTACGTTTTTCCTCCTGTACCAGTCCGCGAAGACCTCGAAGGGCTTGCCCCCGTGATCCACGTGCTCCGCCTCGTCGATCACGCATGTTCCATCCGCCGCAACGCGCGCCACCACAAAAGCCGCCGATGCCTTCCCCAGATCGCATCCAGCTATGTTAAGCTCCATGGGCTCCTCGCTTGTCAGGTGGTTTTCCCGTTCAGTTCATAATGGCATTCGCCATGATTTCTTCATAGCTCTTGACCGACTGTAAAAAAAGAGGCATATATGACATATTCGGGGGCGAAAGCGCCATCAGGCAAAAAGCGGGGGCCGCGTCAGGAGGCCCCGCCCTGCCCTTTTAACGGTCCAAGGTTTCCCGGAGGTGATGAATCATGGCCAAAATAACCATCCTGGCCGAGGAAGGCTGCGCGTCATCCACCGTATCGGGGCTCGTGGATGCTTTTTCGGTGGCGGACATGTGGTGGGCCCTTCTCGGGAAGAAGGGGCGGCTTTTCGAATGCCGCATCGCAACCGTGGATGGAAAGCCCGTCACGGCCAACGGCGGAATTGTTGTCGCGCCCAATTGCTCCATTCACGAGGCGGAAGGCTCGGACCTGATAGTCGTGCCCGGCTTCCTGCCGCCCTTCGATCTTACGACCCCCAGGATGAAGGCCATCTTCGCATGGCTCAAGGAGCGGCGCGAGAAGGGGGAGCCCATCGCGGCCCTGTGCACCGGAACCTTTCTCCTGGCCGAGTCCGGGCTTCTGGACGGCCTTGCCGCCACCACCAACTGGCAGTTCGCGGGCGAGTTCCGGCGCAGGTACCCCGGCGTGAACCTCGAGGTGGACCGGCTCATCACCGAGTCCCCGGGGCTTTTCTGCGCCGGGGCCACCTCGGCATTCTTGAACCTATGTCTTAAGATCATAGAAATCTACGGCGGGGCGGAGCTGGCCTCATTGTGCGCCAGGGCGCTTCTGATCGACCCCGAGCGGGTGAGCCAGGCCCCCTACATGCTGCACGATTTCTGGAAAAACCACGCGGACGCCTCGATTTTAAGGGCGCAGAAGCTCATGGAGGAAAGCTTGGCGGAGCGGATTTCCATCGATGGAATTGCAAGCGAGGTTCACATAAGCCCGCGGCATTTCAAGAGGCGCTTCAAAAGCGCCACCGGCGAGTCGCCCCTGGCCTATCTCCAGCACCTTCGGATCGAGAAGGCCAAGAAGCATCTCGAGGATACACGGGATTCCATAAACGAGATAGCCTTCGGGGTGGGCTACGAGGACGTCAACTCCTTCCGCAAGATATTCAGGAAAATCACGGGAATGTCCCCCAAGGACTACCGGGGCAAGTTTTCGTGCTTCTCGGCCCCGCCCGTCGGAGCGGGCGAAAGACCGGTGCAGGCTTACCAATCAGCTTGAAAGGGGAGAAGAGCGGCACTTATGAAGGCAGGTTAAGCACCAT
>JAKAGN010000504.1 GCA_021815525.1 Deltaproteobacteria bacterium | reverse complement strand
ATGGCCATGCCGTGGAGGTAGACGTTGCGCTGCGAGTAGTAGACGCCCTTGGGCCGGCCGGTGGTGCCGGTGGTGTAGCAGGCGGCGCAGGCGCTTTTTTCGTCCATCACGGGCCAGGCGATGTCCCCGGATGCTTCGGCCAGTAGATCCTCGTAGCTTGAAAGCGGCGAAAGCGTGCAGGGGATGTCGGAAAGCTTTTTATCGGTCATCATGACGAAGGCCTTCACGCCGGGGCAGGAGGGCGCGATGGCCTGGATCAGCGGATAGAGGGTGTCGGAAACGAAGATGACGGACGCGCCCGAGTGGTTCACCACGTACGAGAGGTCCGGCGGCGCCAGGCGCAGGTTCAGAAGCAAAATCACGGCTCCCACGCCGGGGATTGCGTAGTAGCACTCGAAGTGGCGGTGGGTGTTCCAGTCCATGACCCCCACGCGGTCGCCGGGCTTGACTCCGAGCTTTTTCAGGGCGTTGCCGAGCTTTTTGATGCGCGCGTAGGAATCCTTGTAGCAAAAGCGGAGCTTGCCGGAAGGCGTCACCGAGACGATCTCCTGGCGGCCGAAGGAAACCACGGCCTGGCGGAAGATGTTTATGACGTTCAACTGATAATCGTTCTGGGACGTGGCCGGGAAGCCCTGGATTATTTTGGCCATGCTGGTTCCTTTCCTTAGGGATCTCGTTGTTTTGGATTTTCCGGGCGTGTCGCCCGCGGCCCGCTTGCTACGTGAATCTTTAAATTATATCCGCAGCAACGTGAGTTAGTCCATGCAAAATCGACGGGAAAGAGCCGCAAAATGCTACAGGTTTACTGGTGGAAAAAGAAAAAAACGAATGATTGACGCATGGCGTCAACACGATGATGGAATAAAACGAGGGAATTGAGAGCCGGACATTCTAACGCAACGCGTCAAAATGACGCCATTGTCGTCACATAAGAATTTTTCAGCCCGTTTTCAAACACCGCGGGTCTCGGGGTCCCAGATGAGCTTGTGAAGCTGAAGGGCGAGGCGTGCGGGGAGCCGGTCGGCGAGGATCCAGGAGGCGAGAAGTCTTGGGGAAAGGGCGCCGAAGACGGGGCTTAAGTGCACCTCTCGCCCCGGCGCGAAGGTCCTGGGGAAGCGCTCCATGACGGCCTTGGCGTAATCGTAGTCGGCGCGGTCGGCAAGGACGAACTTGACCTCGTGGTGGGGCGCAAGGTTTTCCAGGTTTTTCCAGAGGTTGCCGCCATCCTCACCGCTTCCGGGACACTTCACGTCCAAAATCACCACGGCCCTGCGGTCGAGAACGGATATATCGAGGCTCCCGTTGGTCTCGACAAGCACCTCCGAGCCCCCATCCAGGAGAAGCTTCACCAGGAACGGGGTTCCGGCCTGGAGCAGGGGCTCGCCGCCGGTCACCTCCACCAGGGGAAGTCCGAAGGCCGCCACCCGGGAAGCTGCCTCGGCCGCTTCGAGGGGCGTCCCGCCCTCGCGGGCGTAGGCGGTGTCGCACCAGAGGCAGGCCAAGTTGCAGCCGGAAAGGCGCACGAAGGCGCAGGGAAGCCCGGCGCGGGAGGACTCGCCCTGGATGCTGGCGAAAATCTCGCACACGGAAAGGGTCGCCGGCATCATTCCTCCCAGAAGGTGACGGCCATGCCCGGGCCCTCGCTCACCCTGACCCGGGAAACCGCCACCCCGGGGCCGTTCAGGCGCGCGGCCAGCTCCCGGAAAACGTGGCGCGCCAGGTTCTCCGCCGTGGGGTTTTCGCCCGAAAAGGCCGGAAGCTCGTTCAAGTTCCGGTGATCCAGGACCGACAGTATCTCCCCCATCGAATCCCTCACCCTCAGGAAATCCACACCCATCCCCATGTCGTCCAGGCGCACGCAGCGCACGAAGGCCGTGACCCCGAAGGTGTGCCCGTGAAGGCGCGAGCAGTCGCCCGCGTGGCCCGCAAGGGCGTGGGCGGCCGAAAACCCGGCGTCCACCGATATTTCGAAGACTTCCGCCATGAGATAGGTCCCGCTCCATTAGAATTAAATGGTGGTGGCTCGCCCGGATCAGCCCTTGCCCCGCAGGACAGAGTTGAGCGCCTTTTTGGCGTCCGAAAGGGCCCGCGTCAGGGCCGCCTCCACCTCGGGCCTTATGTCGAACACGAGGCCCCGCTCGGCGCAGGCCTTCCGCGTCTCCCGAATATCCAGAAGAAGCCGCTTGGGGAAGGTCACGCGCAACACCGCTGCCTTCTCATCCTTTGCTTCACCAGCGCGTCTTATGGCCATTTGTCACCTCCTTTTTACAAAATATCCGTCCGCCCCACTTTTGTCAAGATTTTTGGCAAAAATTTTTGTCTTAATTTTTTGAGCAAAAAATTTTGCTATTTTTTATTGACAAAAAATAATTCAACGTTTATTGTTTGTCTAAAGTGGCAATACAAACAAGCCACAATCCCGACAAAGAGGATAAGCGCCATGAAGCCCGAGAAAAGCCAGGGAAAAAACGCGACGATGAACGGTTTCGACGAGGTGGCGGACGCCTGCGGAAAGGATGTGTGGCCGGCTGACGGCCGCCTCCGCCTGGGTGTCGCCACCTTAATGATGAACGCGCTGTGGTGCGGAAGGATGCGGACCCTGTGGGCGGCCCGCGGCGCAAGGTGAGCCTTTCCGTGCCCCGGAGGAAAAGCTCCCTTTTTTCAAGGCGGTACGGCCGGGCAACAATTTTTACTTGACAAGGAACGCCTTGCCAAATTATTGTGCGTACAAATAGATCGG
>JAKAGN010000503.1 GCA_021815525.1 Deltaproteobacteria bacterium | reverse complement strand
CGGAGATCTTGGCGGGCTCGCCGGTGCGGTAGACGCGGTTGAAAACCGAGAACATTCTCCTGGCCGTTTCCGGGGAGGCGTAGGACCTATTGTTCATGCCCTTCAACTCTTCCCTGGAGTAGCCCAGGATTCGGCACAGGGCGCTGTTGTAGAAGGAGAGGTTGCCGGCCACGTCCACCTCGTAGTAGCCCTCCTCGATGCTTTCGAGGATGCTCCTGTACTTTTCCTCCGAGTCGAGGAGCGCGGTCTGCACGGCCTTCAAGCGGGCCATGTCCAGGGCCACCTCCAGGCGTCCGGCGTGGCGGCCGTCGGCGTCCAGCAGCGGGTGAAGGGTAACAAGGGCCGGAACGCGTCCCCTGGAGCGGGCCAGCAAGGTCATCTCCTTCGATATGCCGCGGTCCGTCCGGCCTTGGAGCAGCTCTTGCTTTACGGATTCCCAATCCTCCGGCATGTGGAGGATGGCCGCCCGCTTTCCCCGGACCTCGTCGCAGCGGTACCCGAAAAGCCGCTCGGCGCCCGGGGAAAAGTCGGTGATGCGAGGGTCTTCCGAAAGGTCTAGGGTGATGAAGGCCACGTTCTGGGCCGCGGCCAGAACCGAGCGCAGGTGGGCCTCGCTCCTCTTAAGCTCCTCCTCGGCCTTCTTGCGGGCGGAGATGTCCCGGGTGAGGCCCACGAAGCCTGTCGGCCGCCCGTCGAGGTCCCGCATGACCGCCACGGTCACCTCGGTCCAGACGCTTGCGCCGTCCTTGCGCAGATATTCCACCTCCAACGTTCTGGGCCGGCTTTCCGCCGCGGGCCGGCGAAGCTCCGCGTCGGCCTCCGCGCCGTAAAGGGCCATGACTTTCCTGTAGGAGTCCTGGGTGAGGACGACGCGGAGAGGCGTCCGCTTGACCTCCTCGGGGCTGTAGCCCAGGAGGTGCTCCACAGCGGGGCTCACGTATGTGAAGACAAGGCCTAAGTCGGCGGTCCAGATGATGTCCCTGGAGTTTTTGGCCAGAAGGTCGTAGCGGGCCTCGCTTTCCCTTAAGTCCTCCCTCATGCGCCAGGCGTTCCCCAGCTCGGCGGCCAGGGAAAAGGCCATCACCGTCACCATGCCCAGGAATGCGTACTCGAAAAGGTAGATACCGCCAAGAAGGTCCGTGGAGACCACGCAGTCGTTCAGGAGGGCCGCCAGGAGAACCGCTACGCTCACCAGAAGCGGCCGGGCCCTTTTGACGCGCCCGATCCTCCGCATTCGCAGGGCCGCCACCAGGGCGAAGACGACGACGGAAAGCACCAGCACGGCCAGGACGAAAACCGCCGGCCCCAGGTCGGCCTCGTTGTAGGTGGCGGAGATGCCGAACGGCAGGGAGCGGTATTTCGGAAAGGGCCGGGAGAGCGTCATTGTGAGGGGGCCGTCGTGCACCAGGATCAGGAACGAGGAGGCGAGAAGCAGGACGTGGATGACCCTAAGCCAGGTTTTCCTCTTGATCCTTGTGTAATCGCCTATGAATGCCGCGAAGGCTATCCCGAAAAATCCCAGGGAGAAGAGCTCGAGCCTCTGCCATACTATGCCTTCGACGATGTTCTTGGCGTTGTAAAGCCCGGCCGCGAAAACGTCGTACAGGGCTACGGTCACGCAGGTGAGGCCGAAGGTAAGGAACTCGCGCCGCTCCCGCCAGCGGTCGAAGATGAACAGGAAGTAAACGCCTACGGCGAAGGTGACGCTTGCCAGAAGCAGTGCTGGTATGGACAATGGATTCATGCCGCCGCCCCCCCGAACGGCGAAGTGTGCAGCGTGGGATGGCGCCTCCTCCGCGGCGGAAAGAGCCCGGCCGCCGTAGAGGACGCGCATGGATGAAGACTCATGGCGCGTATTTTAACAGAAATCTATATTTCGTCAAGTTTTTCAGGGATTTGTTTCCAAGCGACCAACTCGGAAACGAGCGGTCGCCCGCCGCGCCCCTCAAGGCCGGGCTTTCGGGCCCCGCCCGGCGGCCATGAGGTCCGCCAGAGCCCGAGCCACCGCGGCGTGGCCCTCGCGGTTCATGTGGCCGTCAAGGGCGAAGCAGCGGCCCGGGGTGATGGCGCCGGAAAGATCCGCGGCCCGGATAGCCTTGATCCAGGCGGGCCATTTGCCCTTCCGTATCTCCTCTGAAAGCCCCTCGTAAAAGCCGGTGAACTCGCCGTTCATTCCGGCCTCGAAGGCGATTATGGTGACGCCCCGCGAAAGCCCGGGCTCCCCCAGGGCCGAAACCGCGTTCAGGAAAAGCTCCGCCACGCGCCGCCTCGAGGGCGGCGGGGCCATGTTCCGCGCGTAGCCGCGGGCGAAACGAAGCTTCAGAAGCTCGAAGCCCAGGTACTCAAAGGGGTGGTAGGCCTTTTCCGCGGGGCTCGAGGTCATTCCCAGCCAGCGGTCCTCGTCCATGACCTTGAGGCGGTCTCCCTCCCTCTCGAAGGCCAGGTTCTCGTTGTAGTCGTTTTCGCTGTACTGAATGATGAAAAACTTGAGGCGCGGCGAAAAGAACCGGCGGGCCAGCATCATCTCGCGGGCCGTGCCGTAGGATGCGATGCCGGTGTTGAGCACCTTTTTCCCGGTGAGCTTTTTCAAAAGATACGGGAAGCTTTCGGTCTGTCCCACGCCCCAGCCCATGGCCTCGGAGTCCCCGGCCACGATGATCTCGGGCTCGCGGAGGCTTTCCTCGTCGTCCCGGAGGCCCGCGCTGTTTACGGAGACCTCGGTGGAAAACTCGGGGTTTCCG
>JAKAGN010000502.1 GCA_021815525.1 Deltaproteobacteria bacterium | reverse complement strand
CCCCGCCCGCCTTAGCTCCCGGCGGTAGGTGTCGCCGTTCTTCGAGAGAAGCTCGGCAAGATAGTTGATGTTCTTTTCGGCGTACTCGGCGTAGAGGTCGCGGTCCAGGCCGAAGCGGGCGGAAAAGTGGAGCCTCATGCATTCGCAGAGGCCGTCGCACTGGGTTGCCAGCCGCTTTTGGATGAAGTCGTAGAATCCGCGGGTTTTCTGGAGAAGGTCAAGCTCGCTGGAAAAGTCCTCTATGGCCCCCTCCCGAAGCTCGCGGTAGAGGAGCAGGAGTTTTTCCAGGTAGTTGCGGCTTGCCATCTGGCCCAAAAGATCCGCCGTGCCAAGGATTTTTCCCACCAGGGCGGTTTCGGGGTCCGGGAAGGGCATGTCGAAAAGGCAGGTGGAAAGCTCGGTGCAGCGGATCATGGCCCGGCATTTTTCGGCGTCCTCGGGGGAATATCCCTGGGAGAGAAGGTAGGCGGCCGCGAAATCGGCGCTGCGCTCAACGTGTCGCCGGGTATGCTTGGCGCCGGTGCCCTCCGTATCGCCCTCCTCCTGGATGTAGCCAGCGTCGTGCATGAGGGCCGCGGCGATACCGAGGAACACATGGCGGGCATCTATGGGATGACGCGCCAGCACGGCGCCGTGAAGAAGCCGGGCCGTGGCCAGCGCCACGTCGCGGGTGTGGGAAAGGTCGTGGTACGGGGTGTTGCAGGCCCGAAAGCCGGGATAGCGGCCGGAAAAAAGTGCGATTACGTCCGAGAGGACCAGCTTCAAGCGGGGCCAGTCCAGGCCGGGCGCTGCAAGGAGAGCCACCGCGCGCACCTCTTCCTCGAAACGCCCGTCGTCCAGGACGTGGAGGATAGAGGTCACCATCCCCCCTTCTTCGGGGTCGGATGTGACTTCCGCGGCACTCTCCCTTCCCTGCCCGGCCATGGGTCATAACCCTCACGGACGTCGAAGCGAGCGAAAAACCCGGTTTTCTCCAACAAGATTTTATAGCATATCCGAAAACATTTTCCCGGGGCAAGGATTTTATGATGCCGTGTCCTTCAAGGTCATCTTCAAAAGCCGATGTACTTCGTAAGACCCAGGTACTTGGCGGCCACGAGGAGAATGAAGAAGGCCAAAATCCACTTGATGATGGCGGCCGGCATGTACTTCTGGAGGCGCGCGCCGCAGTAGATGCCGCAAAGCCCTCCGCAGCCGAAGAGAAGCCCCAGGAGCCAGTCGGGCCGCACCGGGACGTACGAGGGCGAAAAATGCGGCAGCACCCACTGGTAAAAGGCCACCCCGAAGACCGAGGTGATGAAGGTGCCGGCGAGCGCCGCGCCCGCCACCGTGTAGACGGGAAGCTTGAAGACCGCCACGAAAAACGGCGCGATGATGGCCCCGCCGCCTATGCCGTAAATGCCGCCGATGATCCCCACGGCAAAGGACAGGACGAAGATTCCTATGGTGGAGAAGGTGAAGACCTCGCCGTAAAATTCGTAGGATATGCGCGAAGGCGTGAAGGAGAGGGTTTTTATGCCTTCGAGCCGCGCGCTCCTGTCCCCCGAGCGGCGGATTTCTGCGAAACGCTCGTTGAATCGACGCTCGGCCTGGCGGGATTTTTCCTTGCCCCTCTTGGCCCAGGGCAGAAGGTCCCAGGCCATGCGGAGCCCCAGGTACAAGAGAACGAAGCCCACGAAGACCTTGAAGCTCTTCTCGTCCTTGAAGTAGCCGGTCCGCAGGAAGCCGCCGATGGCCACGCCCGGGAGAGCGCCCACCACCACCACCCATGTCAAGGGCCAGGCCATGCGGCCTTCCCTTATGTAGCGCCAGATGCCGGACGGAATGGCCACAACGTTGTAGACGAGGTTGGTGGGGCTCACGGCCGGGGTTGTGAAGCCAAGGAAGCTCATCTGGAAGGGAAGGAGCAAGAACGCGCCGGAAACGCCCCCGGTGGAGGTGAGAAAGGAGATGCAGAAGGAGACCAAAGGCGGAACCCAGGGGGCGACCGTTACGCCGGAAACGCTGAAGTGCATGGGGCCTCCTTGCGCTTGAGGACGCCCCAAAACTACAACGATCCGCCGTAATATGCAAGCCGCCTGCCTATAAAAGGGGCTTCTTTCGGCCGGCTGATCGCGCCTTTCAGCTCAGTAATAGATGCTCTCCGTCCGGTGGTAGGGCTTCTTGCGGAAGCTCTCGTCCTGGCCCATGCGCCACAGGAGCCCGTCCAGGGCCGGGGCGCTTGCCGGAACCCCCCGGCGTGAGAGCGCCCGGCTTATTCCCTCCACGGCCTGCACGGTGGCCGCGCGGATCTCCACCTCCTCCATCGAGCCCGGCGGCAGATATGCAAGACCGTCCACCTTTGCGGTCAACTTGCCGGAATAACGAAGAATCCCCATCTGCCGCAGGACCTGGGGGAGCTTGTAGTCGGCAAACGCGGTCAAGGACGGCAGGTCCCGGAAGGCCCCGGCCCCACGGCCCCCGAGCGCGCCCGCCAGGTCCGCGGCATAGAGCTGGGCGCGCTTGTAGAAGAAGACCGGCCCGCCATCGTACGCGGCCGTGTCCCTGAAGGATTTCAGGCGCTCCGCAAGAAGCCTTGCGAGGCCGGGGGCGGAGCCTTCCGCGGCCTTCGCCAGCTCAGCGGCCCGGCCGGAAAAATCGCGGGCAAGGACCGCTCCCAACTCGTTCAACGCAGCCGTCCTCTCGGCCATGAGGGGAAGCCCGCCCCGGCCGCCCAGTATGGCCCGTAGGTCCGCCTCGTCCAGGCCC
>JAKAGN010000051.1 GCA_021815525.1 Deltaproteobacteria bacterium | reverse complement strand
CTTCGGGCGGAAAGATGCGAAGCCCTGGAAAGCCGCGGGGCGCGTTGCGCAGCAACGCGCCCCGCGCATATCGGGGGTCCGGGGGCGGTTTGCGCCCCCGGCCGCCGGAGGCGCTTTTGCTTTTATTGGGAAACGGTATTACAGGGGCAGGACGCCCGATTTCACGGTGCGATGGGGGTTCACCACCATGACGGGCACAAGCGATCCTTTGACCACCCGCTCGGCTACGGATCCCAGGAGGACCTTTTCTATGCCCTTGCGCCCGTGGGTGCCCATGATGATGAGGTCAACGGATTCGTTTTTTGCGTAGTCCAGGATCTGTTCGGGGATGTCGCCGCACAGGACCGCGATCTTGGTGGGGACATCCGCGAAATGTTTGTCCCGGAACTTTTCGAGGCCCACCTCGGCGCCCTTGGCCAGGGCCTCTTCGAGGTTGTTGATGGTGGTGAAGGGCACGTTGATGCCGCCGAAGTGGGACAGGTCCCGGGCCACGAAGAGGAGGTGGACCCTGGCGCCGAACTTGTCGGCCATGCGGCGCACATAAGGCACCACCTTGGGCGAGGAGGGCGAAAGGTCAACCGGGAAGAGTATCTGGGAAAAGTCGCTCATTTTCGTGCCTTTCCTGTGGGAGCCTCGACCGTTTCACTTCACCAGCATGACGGGGCATTGTGCGAGAATGCCCACCTTGTAGCTGATGGTGCCCCAGCCGGCCGCGCCGTTTTCGGGCGTCAGCCGGTGGGAGTTCAGCACGATGAGGTCGCATTTCCGTTCCGCAGCATATTGGAGGATGCCCTGGGCCCGATCCCCGATCACGGTTTTGGGCCGGATTTTGAGCCCGGCCCCGGCGCGGGCCTCGGCCATCCTGGCTAGCTCGTCGTGGGCCCTTTTTTCCAGCGTTACGTAGAAATCCTTGATCTCCATGAAGTCGGCGTCGGCGATGGGCTCGATGACGTGGAGGAGCGTGACGCATCCCTTGCCGGGCGTCGCCAGCCGCAGAGCCGCATCCAGGGCCTTCTTGTTCCCCTCCGAAAAATCCACCGGAACTAGGATGTTGTCATACATGGCTTGCCTCATTCCTTCGTTCGGCCGCGGAGAAGAAAACAGAACTCCCCTCCGCCTCCAGGCTTGGGGCGGCTCCTTGCGTCCGCCGGGCCGATGCGGCCAATGCCTTACACCACCACAACGCAGTTTTCGCTGTTGCCGAAGGGCGTGGGCACGTAGCGGTCCGCCTCCCAGTCGTTTTCCCAGACGCAGCCGTCCACCAGGTAGCGGAACTGGTACTCGCCGCCGGGCTCGAGCTGCACCGTTGCGGAAAAGCCGCCGTCCTTCCCCCGGCTCATGGGCGTGGCCTCCTCGTCCCAGCCGTTGAACTCACCCACCACGTGGACGCTCACCGCGCCGTCCACCCTTTCGGGCGGGATGTGGAAGGTCACCTTGCAGCGTCCCTTTTTTTTCAGATACTCTTTTTGAATGCTCACTTAAACCTCCTTCGCGCGGCCCGCGCCTTGCTGGGATTGTTCATTGTCGCGCGGCTCCCTCGTTTGTCGCGCCGCGATTTTTTCGGTATCTAAAGACATAAAGGCAAGGGTCGTGCCAAGCCGGGCCATGTGTTAGGGCCTAGATTTTCTTGCGAAATGGAAGGGCCGGTATTTCTCCGGCGCTTTATTTTTATGGATATATGTCGGATTCCTTGCCTCACTGTAAAAATTTTCAACAGCTTCCGGCAAAATTGAACAATCTGTGATGCTTAATAAAACTACCTGAAATAATTTGATAAAATAGCAATAAAGTATTTTTTCCGGTTCCAAGCCAGGCATGGGGAACCATAATCGGAATGCTTTCATGGCCGCATCTCAAAATTATAGTTCTTTCAACATGGGCCGAAAAGAGAATGGCCGCCTAAGCGGCTCAGCTTGCTTGCTTCCGACTCCGGCGGCATCATTCTTGCTATCTTATTTTGGGCTATGGCGTCGCGTTTCGGTGGAGCCGGTCTCCTGCTGCATGGGGGTCATATATTGAGAAAAAAAACAGTGCTGATCGTGGAGGCTCATCCGGTGACGGCGGAGGGCATCCGCGCGGTGATCGACGGCATGGCGGGCTTCGAGGCCGCCGCCACGGTCGATTCCGGCGAAAAGGCCGTGGAATGGTGCGCCGCCTCGCCGCCCGATATGGTCATAATGGACGTGGGCCTTCCCGGGATGAACGGGGTCGAGGCAACCAAAAGAATCAGGGACGCCTTCCCGGACACCCGCGTGATCGTTTTCACCGTGGATTTGGAGCGGGACCGCGTGCTGGATCTGTTCCGGGCTGGCATGGCGGCTTACGTCCTGAAGGACGGGCCGGTTTCGGACCTCCGCTTGGCGGTCGAGTCGGTGGGGCGTGGAGGCACCTACTTTTCCCCCAAGGCGCCGGCCGTTTTGATGAATCATATCGAGGAGTTGGAGGAGGGGCATCTGCGGCGTGGCGATTACGAGGGCATGAGCGACAGGGAGATTGAGGTGCTGAGGCTCCTTGCCGATGGCCTTTCGCCCAAGGAGGTGGCGGCCCGGCTCCTGATCAGCCATAAGACGGTGGAATCCCACAAGTACAACATAATGGCCAAGCTGAAGCTCCGTTCCATGGCCGACCTGGTGAAGCTCGCCATCAGGAAGAAGCTCGTTCCGCTTTGAAAGCCGGGCAGGCGTAATTCCGGCCGGCCGCGCTACCGCAAAAGCTCCCTGTAGAGAGCCACGAACTCCTGGGTCATCTTGTGGTTGGGGTCCATGTGGATGAGCGGCAGCGATTTCTCGTGGCTCTCCCTGATCTTCACGGAGGACGAGAGGACCGAGCCGAACACGGGCAGGCCCTCCGCCTTCAGCTCGTCCACCATCTTTTTTGGAAGGTTCGCGCGCGACTGGTACTGGTTCACGATGATGCCCTCCACCACGAGGGTGGCGTTGTGATCCTCCCTTATCTCGTGAACGGCCGACATGAGCCCGGTAATGGCCCTCTTGGAGAACTCGTCGCAGTCGAAGGGGATGAGGCAGGTATCGGCGGCGATCAGGGCCGAGAGGGTGTAGAAGGAAAGGGCCGGGGGCGTGTCCATGAAAACGGCGTCGAAGTCGCCGGAGGCGTCCAGCGCCTCGCGGAGCTTGTATATCTTGTACTTGGCCTCAAGCTTGCCCGCCATCTCCGCCATGTCCGGATGCGCCGGAAGAAGGTGGAGGCCGGGAAAGGGCGTGGGGCAGACGTAGTCGGAGACGCTCTTTCTCCTTAAGCTGAACTTTAGGGTGTCCTGGAAGAAATCCGCCAGCGTCCAGGGCGGCTGGCGCCTCCCCGAGCCCAGGACATACTGGGACGCGTTTCCCTGGGGGTCGAGGTCCACCACGAGGGTGCGCTTGCCTTCCTGGGCGCTCAAGGCCGCCAGGTTAACCGTTATGGTGGATTTCCCCACCCCGCCTTTTTGGTTGAAGACAACACGGCGCATTTTTCCCCCTTGCAGACCTTTGTGCGTTCCGCCGGCTTTCCCGCGCGCGGCGGTCCGGCGGCAAGCCCTCCCGGCTTAACCAAGGGCCTTGTTCAAAAGCCAATATCGGAGCCGATCGGTCCTTTCAGGCGGATCGTCATTGAGCGTCCTCGCGTCCGGCCGGAACGGATTTTTCGGAGCCTCCCTCAACGTTCACCCTGAAGTCCCGAACGGCCCGGTAGACCAGCCAGTAAGACGCCACGGCCAGGGGCAGGCCCACCACCGCGGCTCCCGCGCTCAAGACCTCGAGAAGGTTGGGCGCCTCTTTGAGAAGGTTTAGCGCCGCCTTGGCCGAAAAATCGTTCCAGACAAAGCAGATGGGCGCCGATGGAATGAGCTTTTCACCCACCCAGTAGGTCAGCCCGAAGATGAAGGGCGCGGTTATGGGGTTTCCAACGTGAACGCCCAAGGCCGCCGAAACGGCGCTCCCCCGGAACAGGAGGGCCAGGAGCACGGCCGCAATGGTATGGAACCCCCAGTAAGGGGTCACGCCCACGAATACGCCCAGCGCGAATCCCATGGCTATCTGCCGGGGCGTCGCGGTGATGGCGGTCAGTCGGGACTTGATTTTGCGCATCATGGCCGTATCGGGGGCCCCTTTGAGACGGAGTTTTTCATCTACCATAAAGGCGCGCGTTCCACAACAGGACATTTCCTCCGTCCGGGAACGGGTTGCGGAAAGCGAAATGGCTTGAAGAAAAAAATGCTTGACATATTGACGCATCGCGTCATATAGAAAATCGTAAATGCTCAAGCGATTCAAAAACGCCGGGAAAAGGAGGGGGGAAAATGGACGAGGAAAAGAAGGCCGCAAAAGAGGCTGAAGGCGCAAAGGCCGCTCCCAGGAAGGCCGCCAGGGTCAAGAAGGCTGCGGGCGAAAAGGCCGCTGCCCCCAAGAAGGCCGCGCCGGAGAAGGCCGCGCCGGAGAAGGCTCCGGCCGCCAAGCCGGTCAAGAAGGCGGCTCCGAAGAAGAAGGCCGCTCCCAAGGCCGCGGCGTCCAAGGCCTCCCCCGAGGCCCCGTCCCCCGAGCCGGCGGCTTCGACGGACTATTACATAATCCGCACCATCCAGAAAATGGCCGACAGCTGCAGCACCGCCATCTCCGGTTACAACGAGAACCTCAAGAAGGCTGTGGAGACCGCCACGGACTTCATCGAGGACGTGGGCAAGGGCACCGTCGAGGCTCTGGGCAGCTTCGTGGTGGACGGCAAGACCCTGGTGGAGAAGATCCCGCTGGTGTCGGCCCTCACCGAAAAGCTCGCGGAGGGCGATGGCGTGGGCAGGAACGTCGCGGACACCTTAAAGAAAAAGGTCGGGGAGCCGGCCAAGAAGGCCGAGTTTCTGGTCACCACGGTGGTCATGAAGGCGGCGGGCGACACCCAGGCCATAATGAAGAAATACAACGAGAAATTCAAGAAGGGCGTGGAGTACGGCTCGAACCTCGCCCAGGACATCGGCAACGTCACCATGATGACGGTGGGAAGCCTGACCGAGACGGGAAAGAGGTTCGTCAAAAACCTTTCCACCCTCGAAAGCATCCAGCAGGCTGTGGAGCAGGGCCTCACCTCGGTGTCCTCCAAGATCAACCTGCCCTCCAAGAAGGACATTCAGAAGCTGGTTGACGCCATGGCGGCCTTCAACGCCAAGCTTGAAGGCATCACCAGGAAGAAGGGATAGACGCCTGGGGCCGCCTGACCCGGGCGGCAAGCGGGGCTTTGGCTGCAATGTGTTTAGCATTCGGGGGGCGGGCGGTTTTTCGATGAGCGTCCACGGGGCGCGGAGGGCTTTGCCATGCGCAGGATCAAGAAATACTCCAACCGCAAGCTGTACGACACCACCGACAAGAAGTACATCTCGCTCTCCCGGGTGTCGGAGCTGGTATCCTCCGGGGAGGAGGTCTACATCGTTGACTCCCGGACCGGCGAGGACATCACCTCAACCACCATCTCCCAGCTCCTGGCCCGCGAAAAGGGAGTGCCCCCCAACGTCCTCATGCAGCTTTTACAGAAAGGACAGGGAACCGTGCAGGGAACCATCGCCTATGCCAAGCGTTATGCCTCGCTTTGGCAGAGCGCCTTTTCCATGGCCGAGGGCGAGATCGACCGCATCATAGGCCGCATGGTGAGGAACAACGAGATTTCCGAGACGGACGGCTCGCGGTTCAAGACGGACATGCTCTCCTTCGCCGGGAACCTGAAGACCTGGATGAGCGACAAGATAGACCAGCGGGTGAGCGAGGTGTTGAACATGATGAACCTCGCAACGCGGGAGCAGCTCGTGGGGCTCCAGAAGGAGAACGAGGACCTGTCGAGAAGGGTTGCGGAGCTTGAGGCGGCCCTTGGAAACGGCGGAAACGGATCGGGCCGGGCGGCCCATTAAGAAGGAATCAGCCATACCTCTGCGGGGAAAGGCCCCGCTTCACATATAGCCGCGAAATTGAGCGGCAAACAAAGTCCCCCTCCCCGTGCCAGGGAGGGGGACTTTGTCGTTAATGGTCAGAAAGGGATTATTTTAACGCCCATCTCAGGCTGCCTATTGTAAACGTCCCGGCTTTCGGTTTGCCGGTTTCCTCGCCAAGGGTGATGCTCATGGTTGTGCTGTCTGAAATTTTATATTCCAAACCAAAAGCCCATTTGTGCCATTCTTCATCAGCCTTTTTATCGAAAAATAATTTTTTGTAATCATATTCACCGAGAATGATCAAATTATCATTCCCTATGAAGTCGTTGAGGTTTGGTCCTCCAATCCTCAGTTGAGAGCCCACAAGCATCACATCGGCGGCATAAAATTTTCCTTCCACTAATTGATCAGGCAATTCCATATCTGTTTGATATCTTACATGAAGCAACAGCTGCGCCAGAGGAATTTTTATTTTCTTCCCATCCGAGTCAATGTTATAATAATTAATTCCATATGACCCAGTAGCATAAACGGCGTATCCCGACTCTTTCAACCCGGAAAGTTCTCCTTTTTCATCAAAAAGTGATATAGCTGCTCCAATTGTAAGATTTGAAGCATTCCAATTGCTTCTGGCCCAGTCCTTCAAGGTTTTTGCCCATGTGGTAGCAAGCAGAGTGCTATACTTATCATAAGCTTTTGAAAATTCCTCTTCTTTTTTTGCGACAGTTTCTTTTGCCTGTTTCACCTTATCTGATAAATCTTGAGTAGGTATTTTTTTATCAATTGCTTCACTTAAGGCATCCTCTGCCTTGATTTGATCCCTTTTAGCTATATTCAAATCAGTAAAAGCTTTATGATATGCATCATAAGCTTCTTTTAAAGTAGAATCATAAGTATCAAGGTCCAAAGCACTACGTGGATCGGCATCATCAAAAATAGCTAATCTAATACCCATGGCCAGTTTTACCGATTTATCATCTTTATCATTTCCTTTTGTTGTTGCAATAGATAATTGCAATCTATCCATGAGTCTTGTTATCAAATTCCTACGATAATCGCCAAGTGTTGTAGTTTTCCATGTAAAAAGATAATATGGACATGTTTCTATCGCAATACCAGTCTGCATATGCCCATTCGAATCAAGGCCGTTTAATAAGGCGCATCCCAATGCTTTAGGAGTGTCAGGACGAATTACGTCTTCTGGGCTTACACCTAAAATTGCAAAAGCAGGTGAACTTGGGACTGTTAAATCTGTAGTAACGCTATCTGTTGTTTTAGATTTACCTTCATCAGGCTTTGGCAGCTCGTCACTTATGGCGTTAAATAAAAATCCGATATTGAAAATTGAAATGATAAAAACGATAAAAAAATATTTTATCTTCATTTTACTTCTCCTTTCGTAAACAGATGAGTGTGAAATTAATCCGGTCGCCGTTATACTTTTTTTGTCGCCTTAAAAATGATACTACCTGGAATAGCGCATGCTTTATCAATAGATCCGGTATATTGCTTACTAAATATTTGTTTATCAGATTGTTTTATATATATATTAATTAAATAATCACCACTATCGGCGGTAGGAAATAAATCAAAATTCCATTGTAACGCAGCGTAATTCAATCGATTATCACCAAAAGGCAGGAAGAAAGTATCCTGCCTGTTATTCTTAATCATGTTATCCCCAGACCATGACTCTGCAAATCCTGTCTGGTTATCCTCTATCAAGTCGAAAGTATAACGAAAACGTAAAATCCCTCTAAGCTCCAGAGAAACTACGGGAGCGATATTCGCAGTAGGATCAAATTTGACATTCTCCATTACGGGTGACATGGCCATTCCCTTTCTCTAAAGGGGCAGTAAGGCTGCGATCGGAAGTAAAATGTTTCTAGTGGATGCTATATGTGTATAATGAATTTACGTAGCCTGTCAAGATAATTTAACCGCATCCTTTATAGTCTATAATTTTTCCTTGTTGATCGCCGGGTTATATATCGCAGTTACAAGAAGTTATAAAAAAACCGGGCGCTGGGCGATCTGTGAAAGACCGCCTCGCGCCCGGAAGTATATGGAAAATCGAAGTGTTAGACCTTGCGTTTCAAATGGGCCGGCGTCCGCTTCAAATGGATCTACGTCCCGCCGAGCACCACCAGGGCGTCGGCCACCACCGGCCTGCCGTCTTTGATGAGGATGGGGTTGGCGTCGATCTCCCTGATTTCGGGAAAAGCCAGGGCCAGGAGCCCCAGGCGGGAGAGGAGCAGCGCCAGTGCGTCCTTGTCCACGGCGGGCATTCCCCGGAAGGGGCCCAGAAGCTCCGCTGCCCGGATGGATTCGGCAAGCCTCGTCCCCTCGGCCCTGCCGAAGGGGGCGACCCGGACCGCGCGGTCCTTCACCGCCTCCGCGAGAATCCCGCCTATGCCGAAGAGCACCGAGGGCGGAAATCCGGGCGGCCGCGACACCCCGGCCATGAACTCGCGGTGGGCCGGAAGCATCTCGCACACCAGTAACGGTACGTCCCCGGCCCGCTCCCCAATGAGCGCGGCCGCCTCCCGCAAGGCTTCCTCCGAGGAAAGCTTAAGGAAAACCAGGCCTTTTTCCGTCTTGTGGGCGATCTTGGCGGAGCAGGCCTTGAGGGCCACCGGAAAGCCCAGCCTCCGGGCCGCGGCAACGGCCTCGTCCGCCGAGTTCACGCGCTCCTCCCGGCATACCGGGATTCCGAAGGCCGCCATGAGACTTTTCGCGTCGTGCTCGTCAAGGGGCCCGCGGCCGGCCTTTTCCATAATGCCCCGGGCCGCGGCCGGGACCCCGGGCGCTGGCGCCTCATCCTCTTCACGAGTGCGGATCAGAAAATGCCTGTAGAGGCAGCCCATTGCGTGGGCGGTTTTTTCCGGCCCGTCGAAGGACGGGATGCCTAGGTCCATGAGGTCCCTCACCCCGTCGTCCTCCCGGCCCATGAAGGAGCAGGAAAGAAGCGGCTTGCCGTACCTGGCGGGCATGGCGGCGAGCGGCGATACATCGGTCCTGAACATGGCGCTAAGCTCTTCCAGCGTCACCTTCAAAATGGTTCCGATGGTCTTGTGGACGATGTGGGCCCAGCCGGTGGTCATGACGCCGTGCAGCAGTATCCCGTCCACCTCGTCGCACTCAAAGAGTATCTGCGGGATTTTTTCCGTAAGCAGGCTCATGTCCATCACGAATGTTAGGTCCACCGGGTTGTTGTTGCTGGCGTGGGCCGGGATGAGCGCGCGGATGGCGCTGGATTCGGCCTCGGGAAGGGGGTTCACGGAAAGCCCCATGCGGTCGCAGGTGTCGCTCATGGCGGTGCCGGGGCCGCCCGAGTTGGTGAGGATCGCTATGCGGTTTCCCTTCAAAGGCGGGCAGACGGCCAGCGCGTTTCCGGCCCGGTAGGCCTCCTCCACCGAGTACACCCTTATGATGCCGGCCTGGGCGAAGAGGCCGTCGTAGACGTGGTCCGGCCCCGCCAGCGCGCCGGTGTGGGAGCCGCCGGAGCGCGCCCCGGCACGGGTCCCGCCCACGTACTGGGCCACGATGGGCTTGACCCGGCTGATTTTTTTTGCGGTGGCGAGAAATTTTCCAGCGTCCCGGAGGGATTCGATGTAGAGCATGACGGCCTTGGTGTCGGGGTCCTCGCCCAGGTACTCCAGGCAGTCGGATAGGTCGATGTTGGCCTCGTTCCCAACGCTCATGCCCTTCTGGACCCGTATGCCGCGCTCCTTCAAGTACCCCAGGGTCTGGGCCAGGTAGGTGCCGCTCTGGCTCGCTATGCTCAAGCCCCCGGGCGCGTCCTGGAGCGGCGAAACCATGACGTTGAAGGGCATCTTCGCGTTGAAGACCCCCATGCAGTTGGGCCCCAGGAAGCGGATGCCGTGGCGGGCCGTGGTTTCGAGAAGCTTCTTTTCGAGGGCCCGGCCCTCCTCGCCGATTTCCTTGAAGCCCGCCGTTATGATGATGGCGTGGCGTGTGCCGAGCTTGCCGAACTCGTCCATCATGTCAACGACCAGGTGCGAGGGCACCACCATGAGGACAAGCTCGGGCGCGTATGGAAGGTCCGCGATGCGCGGGTAGGCCTTACGTCCGAAAACCACCGCTTCCTTGGGGTGGACCGGCAGGATCTCGCCGGGGTAGTCGCTCATCATGAGGTTCAAGGCCTGCATGGTCCCCATCTTCATGGGGTTGTTGCTGGCGCCCACCACGGCCACGGACTTGGGAGCCAGGATGGTGGCGAGGGGATTTTGCGTCATGGGTGGTCCTTTCCTTTTTCGCGTCCTTAGGAAGCCGCCATGACTTGCGGCGTAAAACGAATGAACGCTCATTCATTAACACGCCGATCGAGGAAATGCAACGGAATTTGGGGCAAGTGAAATGAGTTGGTATACAACCGCGTAGTTAAACTAGGAAAACGCCATCGGCCAAATGGGTCTCATGCCGGCGGAATCCGGAAATATTTTCCGGGCGGGGGGAGGGGGGAAAGAGGGGGCCTTGTTTGAAGCCCCCGGTTCATTCGCTTTCCCGTCAAATCACATAGTTGGCGATGGCAGGCGGGATGCGGCAGCCCGCGGCCGAGAGCATCCGGACGCGGAGGAGGTAGGCCGCGCCCGAGAGGATATGGAAGGCGACCTCCGCCACGCGGCGGTTTTCGGGGGCTTCGAGGCGGGTATTTTTGACCCAGGCGTTGAATGCGCCCATGGCCGGCCCGCACCAGATCTGGTAGTCCATCTCGCGGCCGGGTTCGCCCGTGTTGGACCAGCGGGAGGCAAGGCCCAGGTACCAGCGGAAGATCAGCGCCATCTGGCGCTTGGGGTGGCCTTCGGCCCGGGCCAGGATTTCGGGCGCTCGGGAGAGGAAAAAGGCGCGGGTTTCGGCCCAGACGGAGCCTATGGGCTTCTTGAAGACCTGGGTTTCGAGCTTTTCGCGTTCGGCTGGGGGTATCTCGTCCAGGGACTCGTGGCGGGTGTAGAGGTCGTGCAGCTTCTGGGCCCGCACGGAAAAGAAGGTCCCGCGCTTCAGCACCTGGACCTTGCCGCCCATCTCGAACATGTCTGCGGCGGGCGCCATGGCCACGTCCGCCATGTCGGCCTGGGCCAGGAGGCGCTTGGTGTGGGCGCTGGCCCCGGCCTCGACGCAGGACTGGTTCACCGAGCCCGTCACCACGTAAGCCGCGCCCATCATGAAGGCCGCAAGGGCCGCCTGGGGCGTGGCGATGCCGCCCGCGGCCCCCACCCGCACGGGCTTGGGGAAGCCGTGCCGGGCTTGAAGCTCGTCCCTAAGAGCCAAGATGGACGGGAGGATTGCGACCAGCGGCCGGTTGTCGGTGTGGCCGCCGGAGTCGGCCTCCACGGTTACGTCCGAGGCCATTGGGACCCTTTTCGCCAGCTCGGCCTGGAGTGGGGAGATGGAACCTTCGGCCACGAGCTTCGAGAGGATGCGCTCGGGCGCGGGCTCCATGAAGGGGGATGCCACCTCCCGGCGGGAGACCTTGGCGATGATGCGGTTTTTGGCCACGATTTCGCCGTGTTCCTCCGATAGCCCCGCCGCCCGGTAGAGAT
>JAKAGN010000050.1 GCA_021815525.1 Deltaproteobacteria bacterium | reverse complement strand
CCGATATGCGCGGGGCGCGTTTGCTTCGCAAACGCGCCCCGCAGGTTTTCCAGGGCTCCGCATTAGACCGGTCAACGCTTGTCGCGCGAGGAAAATGGCAAAATGCTTGAACGCCCTGGAGATAGCCGCGCTGGAGTTGAGAAAAAGAAAAAATTTAGGTGGGTTATCAGATGAGCGTTCAAAAAATGAACGCTTCGCCCCGCCCGGTTCCCGATAAATGCCGAAGCGTTCATTTTTTGAACGCATCTATCTTAACTCAATGCAATTATAACGTTATTATCCATCCATGCGCAACCGGGCCTTACCCGGCCAACGTCTTGCCCCTCTTCCGCGCATAACTTGTCGAGTGATTGAATGCGAAACCCCAAAACCACGCGGAGCCTTGCCAAGCTCCGACCGGCATGAAGGCTGGCGGAAAACGATGAGCTACAAGGCGCGCGAGGCGCGCGCGAGGGGAGCGTACTGTTGTACGTGACCGAGCCGCGCGATGAAGCGCAACGAAGTAGATCGCGTTTTCCGCCAGCCTTCAGTTGACCCTGACCTTGAAGCGTATGGTGAAGGATGGGTTGCTGCCGCCCACTGAGGGGGCCAGCACGCCCTTGGGGTTTATGAGGATGGCGTTGACGTTGGTGTTGCATCCGTAAGCGCCGATGGTGGGATGATAGAGGTAATTGTCACCGCCGTTGTTTACGGAAAAGCCCACGTCGTCGGAATCGTTGGCCAGGCCCGAAAAGGTGTAGGTTAGCCCCGAGGAGCCGGGAATGAACACCACCGGCCCCGAGCCCGGCACGGAAAGGTCGTCCACGAAAAGGGCCGTGTTGGCCGGGATGGGGTCGGTGACCTTCACGGTTCCGGAATCGGCGCCCCCCACGCCGGTGTTGGTTACGGTTATCTCGTAAAGCTCGAAGGCCCCGGGTATGGCCTTGGGGTTGGCGGCGCTGAACGGATCACTCAAGGTGCTCACGGTCTTCGTCACCACGAGGTGAGCCCGCCCCACCACGAAGGTGTTTGTCCGAACGTCGTTCACCGTGTTCTCCGATCCTTCCCAGGCGCGCACCCGCGCGGTCCACGTGCCTTCCAGGCTTGTCGACAGCCCCGAAGGTATCGCATAGGCGTACTCGAAGGTCGTGCTTGCGCCGGCCGGAGTCCCCACCACGCTCATGGGCGCGTTGGACACCACCGTGTTGCCGTATGGATCGACGATGTCCGCGTAAGCGCTCGTTATGTCGGCAAAGCCGAAGGGGTCGTTGACCACGGCCCTCACGTAAACGCTCGTGTTGGGAGCAAACCAGGTGGGGATGCTTCCCAAGGGGTAGGCCGCGTTGTAGGCGGCTACGGACGTCACGCTTATGACGCTCGTGGTGGTGAGGGAGACCCGCGAGCCGCCAAGCCCCGTGTTGGGGGTCACGATGACGTTCCGGGTGCCGCTTCCCGAGCTGTTGTTGGTGACCGTGAGCACCACCGCGGTGTTTGCATTCAGGGTCGGGGCGCCGGTCAAGGGCACGACGAAGGTGTAGGAGGCGGCGGTGGTGGTGAGGGCGTAGCCGGTGACTGCAAGCGCGCCCAGCGTAAGCACGCTGCCGCCCGTGGTGGTGAGCCTTATGGTGAAGTCCCTGTTGGCGGCGGCGTTGGAGGAAAGCCAGAGGGTGACCGGAATGCTCCCGGCCGTGAGGCTTATGGAGCCCGCCGTGACCGGGTTCAAGCTCCAGCTGTTGGCGCCGCCCGCCTTGACCAGCGTCGTCGTCCCGGGCGGGGTGGAGTTGGGGGCCCGGGAAAGGGCCGTGGTGGAGGAGAGGTAAAGCGGCTTGTTCCCCGAGCCCGCGCCCAGGACGGCCGTGGGGTCGGTGTCCGAGTTGTTGGAGGAGTCGGGGTCGCCGGTGGTTGACGAAACGGAAACCGGGTTCGTGACGGATGGCATCGCGGCGGCCAGCACGTTCACGTTAAGGGTTATGGCCGGAAGCGTGGTGCCCGCCGCGGCCGGGCCCGAGTAGGTCCAGGTGATGGTGGGCGCGGCCGAGGTGTTTACGGTCCAGCCCGAGCCGGAGCTGGACGAATAGGAGAGCCCCGTGGGGAGGACGTCGGTGACCGTCGGCGCCGCTGCCGGGTCGGGGCCGTTGTTGGTCACCATGATGGTGTAGACGCCCGTGGAGCCCACCGTGAAGTTGCCGGTGTGGTTCTTGGTGGCGGCGAGGTCCGCGGAACCTACGGAAAGATTGCTCTGGCACGAGCCGGAGACGGTTGGAAGGATGTTGGGGCCCGAAACCGTGAAGGTGTTGCAGTAACTTCCGGCGCTTGTCGGCACGGTGTTGTTGAAGAAGAGTGACCGGGTTTGACCCGGCTGCACCGCGTAGGCGCCGTTTATGTTCCAGGTCAGGGTCTGGCCCGCGATAACAGGATCGCTCGTCGTGATCCCCGTGCTGCTGCCGCTCACGTACGAAAAGCCCCCCGGCATGGTGTCCGTTATCTGGCTCACCCAGATGGTGGACGTGCCGTTGTTCGTTATGCGGATTTCGTAGGTGACGGCGCCGCCAAGGGGGATCAACGAGGGCGAAACGGGCTTTATCACCGAAACCGACGGCGTGGAGGGCGTCAGGGCCTGGAAGTTGGTGGAGCCGCCCGTGGAGGCCACGAAGCCCCAATATACGAGGGTGTTTCCGCCGAAGATGTTGGTTATGAAGTCGCGGGTGTAGGTGATGCGCAGCGTACCGTCGAAATAGATCAGCATGGTTCTCGTGGACGCGGTCCACGCCACCCGCAGGGTATGGTTCGCCCCGTCTTCGATGTTCGCGGGCAGGCTCACCGGCCCCGCCCCGGCGTGGTTGGGCGTGCCCGCGCCGCTGGCGGGGTACTCGTCCACCCCTATATGGTCGGCGGCCGGGTCCCCCTGTACGGCGTTCTGGTAGGTATCCATCTCGATGGCGATGGCCGGCATTATGCTGTGCATGCCGATGTATTCGCCTCCGCCCAGGGTGTCGCCCACGGCGCCTGCGCCGCGTGCGTCACGCTGCAAAACGAAGCAGATGCCGTCGGCGCCGGGGTCGTTTGTGCCGTTGGAAAACCGCATGGTGTAGGTGACGTCGAAATCCTGGGCCAGATTTATCTGGGAGTCGAACCAGGCCGCGCCGTCCGAGTTGCCCACCGCCTGGGTGAGCTGCACCTGGCTTCCCACCAGTGTCGCGGTGCCCTGGAGGGTCCAGGACGCCAGGGACTTCGAGGCGGAGGCCAAAAGGCAAAGCACGGCCATGAGCAAGACGATGGAAGCCCGCCCGCCTCTTCCTCCCCGCCTTTTTTCTCCCAAACGCCGTTTCATGACGCCTTTTCTCCCTCAGCCCTTCATTTTAACAGCCCATGAAAAAAGCTGGCGGCGAAGCCTTGTGAAAAACGATGAGCCGCAAGGCGTGCGAGCGAGCGGCGAAGGGAGCGTACTGTTCGCACGTGACCGAGCCGCGAGGCGACGCACAACGCCGCGGATCGCGTTTTTCGCAAGGCTTCACAGGCCGCCGAAATCCTTCACCAGTTCCTTGGCCGTCTGCTGGTCGAACTTTATCCGGCACCGGATGAAGGGACCCGCGCCAGTGAAGCCGGCCGCGTCGAAGTCCCGGTCCGAAAAACCCACCACGTTGTAGCCCACGCTCACCCAGATGTTTTCGGCCAGCGTCACGCCCACGCTGGGACCAGCGGTGTACTCGAAAAGCCCCGCGTCCCAGCCGTGGAGGACGCCACCTGAAAAGCCTACATCGAAGCGGGGGGAAATGTCGCGCCTGATCTCCAGGCCCCAGAAATCGGTGAACCCGCTGTAAGCGTCGCCGGAAAAATCGACAAGCACGTACTTCGCGCCGTACTTCACCGACACCTCGGTCCGTTCGTCGGGCGCGATGTTCACGTTCAGGTTGTTCACCACCCGGCGGCTTTCTTCACCCTCCGTGCAAGCCCCGTCATCCAGCAAAAGATCCAGCCTGTCCAGCACGATCACCCGGCCGCGCTCGGGCCGCCATGCAAGCCCCAGCCGAAGATCGGTCCTTTGGTTTGACGACGAACCCGAACCGTCCTTTCCCGCAACGTCGAAGTACTGGACGCCCGCCGAAAGGCCCAGGCCCGGCCGGGGCTCACCGTAGAGCCCCGCCGTTACGCCCCACTTGTCCTCGGTGTCGGAGGTGCGGTACTCCACGCGGCTCGTCGCGGACCAGGCCCCGCCGTTCCTCGCGGCTCCCACCGAAACCGCCGTGAAATCGCTCTCCGCGCCCGTGTCCGCGGTGGTGACGGCCGGGGCCGCCGAAGGGGTCCTGCCGGATACCGTGCGGCCCTGGTCGAGGCCAAGATCGAACTTCCAGCCCGCGAAGGGCTGGAAGGACTGGCCCAGGCCCAGAACCGCGAAGAGCCGGTCCGAATTTTCCTGGTAGTCGCGCTCCAGGGCGGTATCCACGCGGCCGCCCGCCCAGGGGGTGGTTTTGATGCCGACCCGCGTGGCCTGGGTGTCCTTGACCGAGCTTTCGGCGAACTCCTCCTCCGCGAACAGGGTGACCTTGGAAAGAATGCGGTAATCCACCCCCAGCACCGTGCGGGTGGGGAAGTCCGCGCTGTCGCTTTCGCCGTCCAGGCTCTGCTCGCGGGTGAGGCGCAGCCTGAGGCGCTCGCCCAAGAGGTTCACGGAGCCTCCCGCAAGCACCTGCCGGGCGCTCACCGCGGTCCCGTCCTCGAAGGAGTCGCGGGCGAAGCGGTAGCCGGCCGAAAGGGTGGTGCGGGCCCGGGCCCAGCGCAGCTTCGTCTCGGCCACGTCCCGGTCCGCGCCCGTGGCCAGGTTAGTCTGGCGGTAGGTTTCGCCGTCTAAGGAGAAGGCCCCGCCCACCTTGTACGAGGCGTCGGCCCCCACCTTGCGGGCGCCGATCTCGGAGGCGTTCTGCTGGGCCAGGCCGAAGCCCTCCCCCGTCTCCCGCGCATAGGCCTCGGCCTTGAGCCGTTCGCCCTCGTGGGTAAGCTCGGCGGCGTAGGCAGAGCCCGATTCCACGGCGCTTCCCTCGCCGGTGCGGGATGCCGCAGCCTCGGCGTGGACCTTGGTCCTGGGGGTGATGGCTAGCGTCGCATCGGCGCCGCCAAGGTTTCCGCCCTCGCCGGCGTTTCCCTCGTGGATGCCCGTGGCGCCGACCTCGAGGCGCTTGTCGAGGAAGCGCAGCGCGGCCCGGCCGCCGTAGTCGGTGTCACGGGCCGTTCCGGAGGTCTCGTAGTCCACCACTATGAAGACGGGGTTCCAGTCTTCGTCCTTGCTGTAAACGGGCCGTTTGAAGAAAATCGTGCCGGCCTCGTAATCGATGCTGTAGTCGATGTTCCGGGTGAGCTGCTCCCTCGCCACGATCTTCTCGCTCCGCAGGCGGTCGCGGGTTTCGATGACCACGGACTCGGAGCCGGCCACGATCTCCTTCCGGGAGAGCCGGTAGAGGCCGGAGGTGCCGTCGCCCCTTATCTCGTCCCGTTTTTTCCCGTCGGCCGTGCGGGCCGCGAAGGCGGAGACGTCCAGGCGCTCGCCCGCGTAGCGGGCCTGCAAGCCCGTGACCTTGCGGGAGTAGCGGGAAAGCTCGGTGACGGTAAGCCCCGTGTCCAGGTCCCCGAACAGCAGGTAAAAGCGGTCGCGCTCAACCCGCACGTAGAGCTTCTCCCGGCTGGCCGCGGCCTGGCCCGAGACCGAGGCGTCGCCGTACACGGTGTAATACTGGTTGGGATCCACCGCGCCGCCCAGAACGGCGTTGGGGTCGGCTTCGCCCTTGCGGGCCGAGTCGTAGCCAAGGGTCAGAAGCCAGCTTCCCTTGATTCTGCCCTTGGCGAAGAAGGCCAGGCGGCCGTCCTTGTAGAAATCGTCCTCACCGCCGCTTGCCGCGAAGTTTTCCACGTGGCCGGAGACCGTGTTGTACCCGGCGGCGCCCTCCGCGAGGCCGACCAGTATCCAGTCGCGGGACTCGGGGGAGATCCAGACCCGGTACTCGTGATCGCCGCTTGCAAAGGGAAAGCGCAGCACCGCCTCGCCGGGGGTTCCTGTTTCCGCCAGCTTCAGCAAGGCCACGCCGCCCTCCCCCACCGTGTAGACGCTCTTTTTCTCCACCTGGCCCGAAAGGGGATCCTGGGCGGTGGTCTTCACCTCCTCGTAGGAGCGATAGGGCGCGTCCACGGAAAAGGTTCCCACCACGCCGTTGCGGGCGGGAAAGCCGTCCTTGTCGGTGAGGCGGAAGGCCAGGGAAAGGGGGGTGCGGCCGTCCGCGGTGAGGACCGAGCGCGCGGGCAGAAGCTCGGCGGCCACTGGCGGGCCGGAGTAGTGGATGCTCCGCTCCACGCGGCCGATCTCGTTTCCGGCCGCGTCCTTTAGGCGCACCGAGACCAGGTTGTCCCCCTCCACGAGGGCCACGCCGCTCCAGCGGCTCAGGAACACGGTTTCGTCCGCGTTCTTCAACGATCCCTCGAAGTTGGCCCGGTTCACCTCCTCGCCGTTGACGAAGAGGGATACCGACGCGGCCTTACCGTGCTTGACCGCAACCTTCAGGCTGGGGATGGGGGGCAGGTAGCCCGCAGCCGGAAGGAGCATCGCAAGACCCGGCTCCGCGCCCGAAAGCCAGGCGGCGTCGAAGACCGGCTCGCCTTCGTGCTCCTTGGCGCCGGACGGGCCGGCGGCCGAATCGGCCGCGGGGACCTTCACGGCCACCGCGGCGTTTTCCGAGCCCTCGTCGCCGGGCTTTGCAAGGAGGAGGGTCACAGGGACGTTGCGTTTTTCGGTCTCGCCGGCCGCGTCGAACACGGCGAGCGCCTTCAAGGTGAAGCTCCCCTCCGGGGGAACCGCGGCGTAGAAGCTGACGCTCTGGGTCCAGTCCCCAGAAAAAGCGCCCTTGCGCCAGGTGAGGATGCTTCCCGTCGCCGCCGGCTCCTCCATGCCCTCCCGGGGGACGTAGCGGGAGCCCTCCGGCAGCACCACCATGAGGGCGAGGTTCCTGACGGAGGCGTTCTTCCCCACGACGCACAGTGAGTAGCCGGCGGTCTCGGAGCCGCGCTTGCCGGAAAGGATGACCCGGACCTCGCCCGCGGGCTCGGGCTTTTTGCGGGCGAAGAAGTCGGCCCGGGCCAGCATTCCCGGGGCCACGTCCACGAAGCGGGAGAAGGCGCGGCCGGCCGTGCGCGTGTTTTCCACGCAGGGCGAGGCCTCCCAGCCGGGCGGGAGGCTCGACTCGTCCACCTGGACCACGTGGACGCCGGGCGCGATGCCCTCAAAATGATAGAGGCCCCTCTTGTCGGTCACGGAAAAGCGCCCGTCCTCGAGATACAGGCGCACGTTGGGGATTCCGTCCCGGGGCGCTGCGCCGTCCCCGGAGGGGCAGCCCGAGGCCACCCGGCCGGCGATGAAGGCCGCGTCGCGGAAAAACTCCTCCTTCACCATCACCGCGGCCCTGGCAATGTTGGAGGCCGCGTTGGAGCCGGCGGCCCGGGCCAGGTTTTCCGCCATTCCGGCGCGCGTCCCGGCCGAGACCTCCGCCACGTAGGAAATATCGACGACCTCTCCCGGGGCCATGTCCCCCAGGGGCGCGGAGAAGGAGCGGCCGTCCTTCTGGAAGACCGGGTCGGAGGCCTTCCTGCCGTTCACCCGGAGGCTTCCAGCCCTGTAGCGGAACCCCAGGGGCAGCCGGTCCGAAAGGCTCACGGAGGGGATGACGGCCACGCCGCTGTTTTCGAGCCTCAGCGTGTAGGCCAGGAAATCCCCCGCCGCCACAAGGTCCCGGCCGGCCTTCTTGGTGAGGAAGAGGCCGTCCGCCTTGGGATCCACCGGGTAATCCAGGCGGAAGGCCGGGCCGGGCAGCACCGCGAAGACCTCGCCCCTGGAGCCGGGCGCAAGTATCGAGAAGGGCGCGCCGGGCAGGGCCTGGAGGCTTGCGGTGGGAACCTTGGAGGGCGCCTCGTAGCCCGAGGGCGGCGTGACCACGAGGCGGTAGCGCCCGGGCAAAAGGAAGGGGAAGCGGAAGCCGCCGTCCGGGAACCGGTACGCGCGGCCCGCCGAGTCCGTGGCCGAGGAGCCGGAAAGCACCGAGGCCGGGAAGCTGGAAATTCCGTCTTCGCCGTACACCGCGGCGGGCAGGTTGGTATCGGCGTTCAAGAGGGTGACGGTGGCGCCGTTCACGGGTTTTCCCGTGGCCGAGTCGAACACCGCGCCGAAGGGGTCCACCATGACCGCGGCGGCCGAGCTGTCGCCCCCGTCCACGGCATCCACGTAGGTCACGGAGACCTGGCAGTTTTCCGTGACGGAAAGCACGCCGTCGCCCGCGAGGGCCGCGGATCCTTCCGCGGTTTGCAGGCAGCCCCGGAAGATGCCGGTGGCGGGCCCGGTTTCCGTGAGGACGAGGACCTCCAGGTCGTTTCCGCACCTTACCGTCACCTTCACGGTGTCAGGGACCAGGGGATCGAGGTTCTGGTCCCCGTCGGCCACCATAATGAATACAGGCTCCCCGGCGTGGAAGATGGAGGCGGGAAGCAGCGGGACCGGGCTTCCGAGGTCTATGGCCGCGCCTCCCCCGGCCGGCGTGGGGGCCGGAAGCGCCGAGAAGGGGCCGGCGAGGCCGGACGCCTTGCCGTAGGTGGCCGGGACGTTTTCGTCCGTCGCGCCGGGAACCCCTGGCGCGTACTGCTGGAACGAGACCTCCGACTTGGTGCGCGGGGCCGCCATCACGATGGTGTTGATGTTGGAGGCCTTCTTGAAGGGCGCGCCGTTCACCAGGAAGGAGGCGTAGGCGACGTTGGAGATGACTGTTCCGGCCGGCGAGGCCGAGGCCGCAAGGGGTTGGGAAAAAAGCGAAAAGGCCAAGGCCGGAAGCAACATGGCAGACAGCCTGAGGCTAAGGGACGAGGCGTGCGCCCCACGTCTCCGGCTTCCGGCCTGATAAATATTATTCAAGTATTTAAAGAAGTTGATTACGACCGCAAAAAGGGCGCACCCCGGGCGCGGCCGCGGCGCTTCCGCCCGGCCGGGCCCGGGGAAATCATCCCCCGCCGGCCCCCGTGAAGGGGCCGGTGTCACGGAGCGCCCAAAAGCAGCGAAACACGCGGCGCGCGGAAATGGAGCCGAGAGGCTCCCGTTCCCGCGCCGCGCGCTTTCGGATGCATTCAGGCGGGCCGCAATGCGGTGCGTCCCATCCAAGGATCCGTCCTCCGGCCCTTACTGCACCGTCACCACGAACTTCACCGTCGCGCTCTGGCCCGCGGCCACCGTGATGCCGGTCACCGTGACGGTGTTTGCTGTGGTGACGCCGAAGTCGCCCTCGTCGTCGCTGCCGACATTGGTGAGGGCCTTGGCCGCGCCGCCGTTTATGTTGGGAGCGGTCACCTCAATGCCCTGTCCCGCGCCGTAGCCGTTGGCGTAGAAGGCGAGCGTGCCGTTACCCACCTCGGTGGCGATGCTGTCGGCCACCGCAACGTTGGTGGCGGAGGCGTTGCCGGTGTTGGACACCGAGATGGTGTACTCCACCCGCGCGCCGGGAATGGCCTTGGGGTTCACGGCGTTGTTCACGGGATCCCAGATCACCGCCGAGGTCTTGGTGATGGAAAGGTGAGCGGTCACCACCTTGTAGGCGGAGGCCGAGGAGTGCTTGCCGTCGTGGAGCGCGTCGTTGGAGCCCGCCGCGTCGGCGAAGACCCTCTGGACCGTGGCCGGGTTGTCGGCCACCAAGGAATCGTCGGTGGTGATGTCGGCGCCGTGGACGCCCACGCCGCCGCCCGCCGCCACCTGGGCCACCAGGTCATAGGCCGCCGCGTCGTTGTTCACCTGGGCCAACGGAATGTCGGAGACGATGTAAACGGTTTTCGTGGCGTCGGCGGCCAGCTCGTCGATATAGGTGGCCGTGTCCTCGCCCGCCTGGTACCCGGGCGTGGCCCCGCTTTCCACGAAGATCCGCACGTTCGAGGCGTTGAAGTTGTCGGTCAGGCCGAAGGGCTCGTGACCGGCGGCGTCCAGGGCCGAGAGCGAAACGTCCTGGATGGCGTTTCCGGTGTTGGTCACCGTGAAGGTGAGCACCTGGTTGGTGGAGCCGGGGACGACCGACACCGCCGCCACGTCGGTGGTGGTCACGGTGAGGTTCAGCTTGGTGTCGACCAGGAAGGTGGTGTTGGTTCCGTTGCCGAGGCCCGCGGTGGAGTTGCCGGTGGGCGAGCTCTCGATGAGGGTCTGGCCGATGCCGCCCACGTCGTAGTTAACCGTGGCCTTGTTGGCGACGCTGGTTCCCGATGGGGTCCCCGCGGCCCAGGCGCCAGGCGCCAGGCCAAGGATAAGGACCGCCGACATGATACCCATGAAAAACTTGCCGTTATGCATGTGCTCTGCTCCTTTGCTTGTTTCTGGAAGGCGGATGGGCCCCGTACCAGCCTGCCCGGCGGGTCCCATTCTCCATTTACTTCAGTCTCGCCCGGAAGCTGACCCGTCCGGACTCGCGGGGTTTAAGGGGTTTCTTCAAGGTCCAGCGAACGCCCGTGTAGTCCGCTGCCGTTGCCGGGCGCGGCTTTCCGTCCGGGCCCTTCACCGTGAGGCCCTTGGCGGGGCGATAGGTTTTTCCCCCGTCCACGGAGAAGGTGATGGCGGCGTCCCTGCCCTCGGCGCTGCCGTCCACGTAGACCATGTGCTCGGGGATGGGGTTGTCGATGACCACGTTCTCGGCGGGCTTGTCGCCCACGTGCTTGTAGAGAACCGAGTAGACGATCTCGTCGCCGGGCAGCACCTTGCCGGCCGGGACGAGCTTCTTGACCGCTTTTCCGTGGGCGTCGGTGACCACCGCCTCCTTCTCCGCCACCGCGGTGAGCTCGATGCTCCCCTTTTGTTCGGCGAAGGCGAGGCCGGCCCAGAGGGCCAGGAAAACCACGGACAGAACTACGGACAGACGTGCTTTCATGGGAGATGTCCTCACTGCAGGGTTACGTCGAACTTGATGGTCTGGTGCGGCGAGGCGGAGGTCAGGCTGCCCAGGTTAACGGTGATCACGCCGGGCGTGGTGTGGCCCACGTCGCCGGCGTCGCCGTCCAGGTTGTCGGTGAGGCCGCCGGCGTTCAAGGAAAGGGTGCCGGCCTTGTACGCGGTGTTGGCGGGAAGGGGGTCGGTGATCACCATGCTGGCGGCGGTTCCGGAGCCGGAAACCACCACCTCGATGGTGTAGTGAACCGTGGCGCCGGGAACAGGCTCGTGGCCGCCGAACTGGTCATCCACCGTCGAGGTCTTGGTGATGCTTACCACCACGTTGGAAACGACGTAGTTGCCCACGCTGGCGGCGCTGGCCCCGGTTGAGCCCACCACCGCGTCGGTGCCGCTCACGCCGGCTCCGGCGATGATGAGGCCGGCCGCGCCGTGCCCGATCTTGGAGGTGGCGGTGAGGCGGCTCTTGCCCAGGTCGCCGTCGGCGGGCCCCAGGGGGATGTTGTTGATGACGAGGATGCGCACCGAGGCGTCGGCCGCGAGGCTGGGATCGTTGGTGCCGGGTATGTACTGGGTGTCCACGCC